>NC_015276.1:1522115-1826538 GCF_000192865.1 Marinomonas mediterranea MMB-1 | reverse complement strand
GAATTGGGCCTCCTCGCTAGAGGCAACGTTGTTTGCCTTGCTCATGTAAAAGAGCTGGTCGATCAAAATCACAGTAAACTGGCCGCCTTAGGCGTTGAAACGGGTATTTTTTCCGCTGGTTTAGGACAACGACAACTCAATAAAAAAACAACATTCGCCAGCGTACAAAGTCTCGCCCCCAACCTAGGCCTGTTTAATGACGCGATCAGTCTCTTAATTGTCGACGAATGCCACCGGATTTCAGAAGACGATGAAAGCCAATATCAAAAAGTCATACAGCATTTTAAACAATTGAACCCACGCGTTCGAATACTCGGACTGACCGCGACGCCGTATCGTCTCGACGCAGGCTGGATATACAAACGACACCACTGGGGCTTTTTCAGAGATGCACCCAAAGCATTCTTTGAAAAGTGCATTTATGAACTGCCACTGCGCCGTTTAGTGAATGATGGCTACCTAACGAAACTGATTGTCTACGATGCGGCAGTCGAACAATACGATTTTAGTGCCTTAACCGAATCATTAGACGGTGAGACAGACACGAGCGATTTATCCTTAAACAAACTCGTGTCTAAACATCCGCGCGTCACCAAAGCAATCTGTGAACAAATCTTAGAGCTCAGTCAAAGTCGACAAGGGGTGATGATTTTTGCGTCAACACGAGACCACGCAAACGAAATCATCGGCTACCTTCCCGTCGAAGAGTCCGCTTTAGTGACAGGAGACACTCCCACTAAAGAACGCGATGAGATTATCATCGCATTTAAAAACAAGCGGCTTAAATATCTCGTTAACGTGTCGGTTCTAACCACAGGTTTCGATGCTCCCCATGTTGATGTCATTGCCTTGCTACGGCCAACCGAATCGGTCAGTTTATATCAACAAATTGTCGGGCGAGGACTGCGACTGAGTGACAACAAAAAGGACTGCCTAATTCTGGATTACACCAACCAAGGTTATGACCTTTATCAACCAGAAATAGGCACGAAAAAGCCAAATCCAAACGTAAAACTGGTTCAAGTAGCCTGCCCTCAGTGTGACTTTCAAAACATGTTTTGGGGACAACAAAGCAAAGACGGCGATGTGCTTGAGCACTACGGCCGCCGATGTCAGGCGATCATTGAAACACCTGACGATGAGCAGCAATGCAGTTATCGGTTTGTCTTTAAACGCTGCCCAAATTGCAACGAAGAAAATGACATAGCTGCACGCAAATGTTTGCACTGTAACCATAAACTGATCGACCCAGACGACACACTTAGAAAGGCACTGAGCTTAAAAGACAATAAAGTACTGAGGTGTCAGGCGATTACTGCAAAAATAGACGGAACAAAGCTACATATCACCTATCATGATGAAGACGGTGAAACACTCAAAGAACAGTTTGATTTCTCGGTAAAAAAACACTTAAAACGCTTTAACGACGAGTTTAGCCGAAGACTCGGAAACGGAGCGGTCCCCGTTTCATTTAGCACTATTGATGAGATAAAGCGCTTCCTAGATTATCTACCAAGTCCTGATTTCGTTATTGCAAAAAAACAGAAGGGTAATTATTGGCAAGTGACGGAAAGGCTGTTTGATTACGACGGCCCTTATCGACGAGCAAACGAGCTCTAGGGCGCTGCATTTTGGTAGGACACTTCGAACGGTAAATTCAGGCTTTTCAAACGGGATAAGTTTGCTTTTGAATAGTAATCGCCGCTACTTAAACATGCCATCATCACAAACCAGTAATTGGCGATCATGTTATCCGCAAACAGTTGGGCCATTTCAGAGTCAACACCAACACGTTCAAAACGATTAGCGATGCCAGCAGAGACAATCTTCATTTGCTGACTATGAAAGCCATCAGTCACAAGACTGTCCAGCACTACATTTTGAGTAAACTCTTTCAATTCACCAAAGAAGCGAAATAGAGTTTGGGCAACTTGTTGCAAATAATCACTTGGGGATTCGGTAAATTCTTCTTGCTCAGCATGGCGGGTCAGTGCACCCTCAAGTTCTTCAAAGAAAATCTCTTTGACCAACTCTAATTTGTCAGGGTAATGCACGAAAAACGTCCCCACTGCAACGTTAGCATCGCGGCTAATGTCACGTGTTGTGGTTGCCTCTATTCCATTTTCAAGAAAGGCGCGCTTTGCGACTCTCTTTATGACGTCCTTTGTTTGCTGCTTTTGGAGTGTTCGCTTATTCACTCGTTTTGTCTCCTAGAACCTATAGGCACAGAGTTTATACGAATCTACAAACGGTTAAAATAACATCAAAACAAAGATAAATATTAAGATGTTTTTAAGAAAATGTCAGAGTCAACTATAACGGTAGCTAATAACGAAAAGCGATGCTTTTCTTAAACGCGAACTTATTTTTTAGATCATTGAGAAACGTGGTAATTCGTTCTGCATTTTCACCAAAGTCCTGAACCCCCATACGTGAGCAAGACCTCATATCAATACGCACATAATCATTTTCTTCCATGATACGAACGATAACGTCATCCCTAAAACCAAAAATGGTTGTTCGTGCCGTCGCCTCAACAATACCAGCCGTCGGATATTTAGAAACTATTTGCCACCCTTTCTCATTCATCAGATCAACAGCAGCAGCATACACGCTGTCTTTCGACTTTTTCATTTCTAAAGGTTTAACATTAGGGTAAAATTTATTCTGAAGTTCAGCCCATTCATGGTTGTAGACTAGATCGTTATCCGATGACTTGCGAATGTAAGGAACGTATATATAGGAAGGAGGAACAACGGTGTCGGTGGTAATGTCGTTGATTTTTGGCAAGCCGAGTTTTTGCAAATAAAACGCGATCCACACTGTACTGTACGTCAAAGATACAATGAGTATCAGCCCACAAAAACGTAATTTTCCTGATTCAGAGCGTCTACGAAACAGTAAAACTGATAATGCTGCGATACAAGACAAAACCAGTGCCGCAAACACACTCTTTCGTAAAAAAGAAAACCCAGTTATTGGTTCAATCATCCCCACGCGCACCCCTGCAATAGAGAAGAACGCCATACATCCTACGAAAATCATAGAAAAATAGAGAAAAGGTGAGATATAACGGCTCATAGGGTTCCTGAAATACAAATACAGAACCAACTGTAGCGTGCGTGCGCGACTTCGAACAGAGGTCGAGTAGGTGTTCTTTTTTGATTCCTAGTTTCTTGCATAATTATTATAAAAATACGAGCAATCATGCTAATTCATCGCTTACAATGCGCCTACTTTGCAGGCTGACTTACTTTACACACGATGATTAAACACACACCTCACACGGTTGATATTTTACGCAACGACTGCGCTACACGTTCAAAACGACCTTTTGTTGCTCGCGGCTCCTCGGTTACCCGATGCCCGTCATGCTTAATGGCCGAGAATGCTTGTTTCTGTGATGAACGTCGCCCGACGACCAGCCCTGTCGATTTTATCCTACTTTACCACCGAGACGAAATATTCAAACCCACTAATAGTGGACGACTGATCGCAGATTTATTTCCTGAGCAAACAAAAGCGTATCTATGGAGCAGAACTGAACCAGATAAAGCGTTACTAAAACGTTTAAGCGATCTAAATGGCAAGGTTACGATCCTGTACCCCGAAACGGCACGCAGAATATCTGAGAACTCGATTATTGAATCAGAAAAGTCGGCCTTTCTCGAACGAAGTCAGCAACATACCTTTATTATTTTGGACGGAACGTGGAAGCAAGCCAGTAAGATGCTCCATCAGAGCCGATGGTTAGACTCGATTCCAACATTAGGCATGAGTGAAGCTCAACAAAGAACCTTTCTCGTTCGTCATTCTGGACACGAGATGCAATTTGCCACAGCGGAAGTCGTCAGTATGTTACTCGCTCAACTTGCCTTGCCAGTCGAAAGTGACCAACTCCTTAGTTATTACCAGATGTTTAACAGACGTTGCCTTAAGAGCCGAAAACGCGGTAACGATTTATAAACCGCATTTTTATGCGTCTTATATCGTTTTATTAAAAGACAGCGTCTTTACAAGAAGTCACGGTTAATACGGTGCTTTGAACGCTCCAACACGTAAACATGGGCTAAACTCAATTGAGTTAAGTAAGCGAAAACGAGTTTGAACATGTTGCGAGCATTGATCTGTTTCTACATGACGCTAGTCGCCATAGTAATTCTCCCAAAATGGTATATGAAAGATGACTTAATGGGCCTGGAAGAAAGGCCCTCATGCCATAAGCGACGCCAATCGAAAGCTTACCGTAACAAACTAAAAATCGTACGCAGCCTATGGACTGGCATCGGGGTATTGATGCTCGCCTTCCCTTATTTACCGGTTATCGCCGTTTCGGCCATGTTTGCGACCTGCTTGTCGTTTGCCATATTGGATGAGACGTAATACTCGTTACACAGGACGATTAAGGACTCTCGCAAACCCGTCAGTACAAAACTGAACGCCTTGCTTTTTCTTTCGTCCAACCAAAACAGGTCCATTGTCTAGGAATAAAAAGGCCTTCCAGGTTCGCTTAAATACGCCCCAAGTGGTTTCAAATACAATATCGCTGCTGCAACAGTAAAAGACTTTCGTATCGTCGCCCCAATGACTCAAGTGCTCTACTACAAAATCAGGAAGCGATTCTTCTTCTGATTCCCACCGGGGTTCCCAAGCTTCACGGCCCGCTTCATTCGCCGTATCGACGACCCAATCCTCTTCTTTCAACAGCTCTGGATGCAAATGGTTTGCACTAATATAGTCTCGCCAAATATCAGCGGCTTTAGACTCAGACAACCATTTTATCTCCCGTTTGTCTTCTTCAGACACAAAAGGATCCTGACGATTAAAGACCCATGATTTAGAAAAAGAAGATAACGGCACGTAATTCGACATGTAACAAACCCAAAAAATAGATGAAAAAAACTAACCAAAATGGTGAAAAAGCATCGTTTGCTCCCTTAAAACGGGAAGAGTAACCTTGCATTTGTTGTAATAAAACAACATTTTTAAAATCAATCACTCATTTAACTCAGGAGCACATTATGGACTCTCAAGAACAATACGAAGCATTGCTAGCACGTTGGGGTTTCGAAGACCGCCGTCTAGAGAGACAAACGCGTCGTCAGAAGCAAAAAGAAATGATTGCTAACGTAGCGTCTTTGTTTAAAGGTTTGGTGCATACTATGTTACACACAGGTACTAAGCCATCCTCTCTACAAACAACGCACTAAACAATTGATTCATCACAGCATTAGTTGCAGTGAAAATAATTATACTGCAATTTACGTTAAATCTTAGTTTATGCGGGGAGAAAAAAAACAATATCCCCCTCTTTCCTTTCTTTGTAACACTCTTTTTAGATACTATCTATGTCATGCATGAGTCACTGACTCACGCTTGCCCATCCATTTGTTCTCATTAGCCATTACTTATTAACAGCCAAAGCTTATCAATAACCAAAGCGGAGTAATCAGATGTCTTTAGACTACCATGCCATAATTTTCGATTGCGACGGAGTGATTGTAGATACTGAGACCATTTCAAACCGCGTTATGTTTGAACTACTAAACGAAAAGGGCATTCAAATTAGTTTAGACACAATTCATCAAGAATTTACGGGTTATACGACGCAACACAACCTCGACACAATTGAGAAATTAGCTCACGTTAAGCTTCAAGATGACTTCGTTCTCGAATACAAGGCACGGTTCGAAAAGCACATTGATCAGTTTTTAGCACCTATTAACGGCGTCCCTGAGTTGCTAAGTAAAATCCAATCCCCTTTCGCGATGGCGACGAATGCAAACCGCAAAGAGATGGATTACAAACTCAACAAAATCGGTTTAATAGAAGCGTTTAAAACCCGCTTTTGTGTGGAAGATGTCGAAAAAGGAAAGCCCGCACCCGACATGTACCTAAAAGCGGCAGAAGCACTTAATGTCACACCAAGCAACTGTATTGTAATAGAGGACTCTGTTGCAGGCATTACAGCTGGCGTAGCAGCTGGCGCAACGGTATTTGCTTACAGCGCGATGGTAGACCCTGCCGATCAAATGAAAGCTGGCGCGACAAAAACATTCGCCTCAATGAAAGAGCTCGAAGCACTTCTAGGGCTTTAGTAAAAGAAAGACTTAAACAGAAAAGAAAAGAAGAGAAGAAAGTCGCGACAGACTCGATATTGTCACGACTTTTTAGATTACAAGAAACGCCTACCGTTTTTGCAGTTGTTTCAGCAAACTGCGAGGCAGATCTTTAAATGTCAGAGAGCCGGTATTTTCGTCAAACTCAACCGATTGCCCAATAAGGTCCGCATCAAAGCTCAATGTCATCGTACGATTAGAGCCAGAAACTCTCGTTAGCTTTTTAAGTGCGGCTTTTTCTACGAATACTTCTTTTTCGATGTTAAACGCATCAGATTCCGCAATTTCCAGAAATTGATTGGCTTGCTCAGACGAAAAGCGATTCTCAATTTGTTTCGCAATGTCAGTAATTTCAATCGGCTGGCGTTCTTCCGCACGTTCCAAACACTGCTCAGAGACGCTTCGGCGAAATTCATTCGCTTCCTTTGTTGGAAGGGACGCAGCTTGACAAAAAGCGGCCGCAGCCTCCACAAGTTGTCGAGTCTCCTTCGCGGCGACTTTTGGTTCATCACAACCAATAAACTTGGTGAAATATTCACTCTCTTGCTTTGGTGCACGACCAAAACGAAATGCAATGTACCGAGACTCTTCTCGATCATGATAAGCCGAGAGATTAACACGCATTGCCATGTGTAACTTCTCAGTCTCTAACTGCTCGACTTGTGCGAAGGTCAAATCAGAGCCAAGCGTCAGACCTTGCTTTCTTTTCATTAATACAATGAACAAAAAATGCGTGCCTTCAACTTCATAATGATTAAACCAAAGTAAACCGCCTTCCGTTTCTTCTACGGATTCAATATGGCGAACAAAATCGGTCGCGACTGCTTTCGAAAAAGCCGCAAAATCGTCGAACGCCGCACCGTCAAAATGGCGATGCAAAAGAGCGGGCAATTTCGCTCCGTCTTCACTGCCTTCTTCATTACTAAAACGCCCAGTGTTCATACCTGATCGGTTAAATAGATTGGTAACCTGACCTGCTAATGCCTGTGCATCCTCGTCTATTGGGTTTTCATTCGGACGAGCAACCAACATGGCTTTTGACTCGTTCATTGGCTTTTGCACTTCGTGCACAATTAAGTTGACAATAGACACTCACAACCTCTTGCGTTTACTATGGATGGTTAGTTACAAAAATATTTCGGCATTTCGACGCCTATGCGCTCTATAGTAGTATATTGAGCACTTAATTTTGGCAATACTGCCGATGATTGCATAATAGAAAACAGCGACTTTTCTTAATGGTAAAAAAAGCACGTATTATGGCATCACGCCGACATAAATTTTCTAAACCTAAATCGAAAGCCGATACGCGTGAAGAGATCAACTCACAAGTGGATCAATTTCTTCAACAAAAAGGCGAAATTCAGCAGGTTAAGATGGGGGAATCAGGCCTCCAAGACGGCAAGTATAACACGAGCCATCTAGGATTTATCGAGCCGAAAAAAGAACGTACACCACTAAATGACGTTATTGCTGAAATGCAGCAACGAAATGCGGCTAAAAAACCCCAGACAACGCCTGAAAAGACGAAACGCCCAAAGAAAAAAATCATCTATGATGATTTTGGAGAGCCAATACGATGGGTTTGGGAAGACGAATAGACAGACAAGTACAACATGTAAGCACTCGAACACTCTTTCTGTACCTATAGTCCCTCAAGCAACGTGTCGTTTTGATATAACGGTAACGATAAAGCAGTAAAACAATCATAATCAGGAGAGAGTTATGAGTATTCAGTATTTACACGCCATGATAAGAACGACCGACCCAGAGGCAAGCCATGACTTTTACACACAAGGCCTGGGACTAATCCAAACTCGACGTTACGACAGCGAAAAAGGGCAATTCTCGCTTATTTATTATGCCTCTGAGCAAGGTGCGCCAGAAGTTGAACTGACTCACAACTGGGATGACAGAACCTATGAAAATGGCGATCAGTTCGGTCACCTAGCATTCAGAGTCGACGATATATACGCTGTGTGCGCCAACCTACAGTCGATGGGCGTGACAATACTCCGTCCCCCAAGAGATGGACACATGGCCTTTATAAAGGACCCTAACGGCATTTCTATTGAGTTACTGCAAGCAGGTGACTCACTTACACCAAAAGAACCTTGGGCGAGTATGGAAAACACAGGGTCTTGGTAAACCCGTTTACACATAGTTACAATAAAAACATTGCCACTGCAGAAAGATACAAACTTGATGTAGTAATGTTGCTCACGAGGTCATACTATTAGATTATTAAATAAGCGGGTGTACCGAGATGTTCAAACTTTCTTCTAGACATAAAATTGCAACAGCACTGCTACTAGCAGGGTTTGGTGCAGCCGTGTCTGCAGAGTCTTTGTACAACCCGAATATTGCCTCTCGTTTGGCTGATGGTGATAGAGACGGCGTTATTGATGCACGAGACCATTGTGCAAACACACCAGCAGGTTCCCGCGTTGATAATGTTGGATGCAGTGCTGAGTCATCCAAGCTTTTGTCCGTCGAATTAAACATTTTATTTGACTCGGGCAAAGATATTGTAAAACCTCGCTACTATTCAGAAGTTAAGAAATTAGCTGACTTCATGCGTAAAAACCCGCAATCCTCTATTGTGATTGAAGGTCATACTGACGACGTGGGAAGCGAAGAGTTAAACTTAGGCCTATCTCAACGCAGAGCGTCCGCCATCGCAAGCGTACTAACAGATAGCTTTATGGTTCGTAAAAGCCGCGTAAAAGGCGTTGGTTACGGCGAGACTAGACCTATTGCAACAAATGATACTGCCACAGGTCGTGAACAAAACCGTCGCGTTGTCGCTGAGATTTTTGCTCGTCAAACAGCAGATGTAAAACGTTGGACAATTTACAGCGTTGATCAGAACACCGCCCTTCTCTCTGATCGTTAGAAACATCGCTTTTTAGCTCCCTACTATTTCTATCGTTACGCCCCCCTGTAACTATAGGACTCTGTAACTCTAAGCCTCCGTAGCTAACAAAACTCTATAGCCGCAAACCTCTATCGTTACAGTGAGCAGGATAATGAACACTTTGTAGCTGCAAACCATCACCTCAGAGAAGTAAAAAAGTTCACGCCCAACTGTTATCCCCTAACTGTTCTCCCTTAACTGTTCTCCCTTAACTAGGCAGAAAAGCAGGAATGGTCGTATAAAAAAGTATTTAACAAAAAAAGAGAGGGCAAGTGCCACTCTCTTTTTTTGTTTCAGTTTTCTCAAATGAATCTAAGCGATGTCAATTGAAGTCTGTATTAACCTACTGAAGTTTAAATTGACTGACCTGCTGCTGAAGGTCACCCGCAAATCTAAGCATTTCATTACTCGCATCTTCATTTTGACCTGCTTCTGAGGCCGTATTTTTCGAAGACTCTTTGAGTAAGTCACTGGTAATACGAATTTGCTCGGCAACAGCACTCTGCTCTTCGGTAGCACTGGCAACCTCTTGCATACGCGCACGCACTTGCTCTGCTGCTGAGCGAATTTCTTCCAATGTTTGTCCTGCGTGCTCAACTTGTGCAACCGTTTCTTCTACTTGATGGCCGCCTTGCAACATACGTGATGATGCGTTATTCGCATTCGCTTGCAGCTTTTCCACTACATCTCGAATTTCTTGCGTTGACTCTTGAACACGTTTAGCCAGCCCTCGAACTTCATCCGCAACCACAGCAAAACCTCTACCCTGCTCTCCAGCACGAGCGGCTTCAATAGCAGCGTTCAATGCAAGTAAGTTTGTCTGCTCAGCCACCTCATTAATCACTTCTACCACGTTACCAATGTCGGTACTGTCGTTTTCTACTTGATTAATCGCTTGCGTAGCCAGCGCAAACTCTTCTTTTAACTTAATAATTGCGCTTGAGACACTGCCGACAACGTCAGAGCCTTTGTCTGCAAGTTCGGTGGTTAAGAATGCCTCATCCGATGCAACGGACGCGTTTGTCGCGACGTGCTGAATGGAATGAGACACTTCGGTAATCGCATTCGATACTTCCGCCGTCTCGACGTTACTTCTTTCCGCAACATTGCGCATATCATTGCTAGAGTTCACCACCTGTGTCGAAGCAGACGAAATCTCATATCCAGATCTTTGAACACTGGTGATAAGGGACACGAAGCTGTCTAGCATTCTCGATGTCGATAACGTTAATCGATCAACTTCATTACGTGTGTTTTCGTCCACTTTAACCTCAAGCTTATCGGTCAACTCGCCTTTTCCAACACGCTCTAAAATTTGCGTTATCCCTTGTAGGGGCTTAAGTGATCGGCTGACAAAGTAACCCAAAGCAACAACAAGGACTAATACCGCAACAGCAGAAAAGAGAAACAAAGCGACCAACAAAGGTGTAATTTGATCAAGACGCTCACTTCGCATACTCACACCATAAATGGTCCAAGGTGAGTTAGGGACTTTTTCAAAGCTGACCAGAATATCGCCGTACTTCGCTCTTGAGGTTTCAAAAGAGCCTTTTTCATCGGACAATAACATTTGCAGCTCTTGGTTATCGTCGTATATTTTCGTTAAAGACACATCATGGTGGGTCTTATGCGCAATCAAATAACCTTTGAGCGATGTATCGTTGTAAACAAGTGCCGCATAACCACTATCGCCAAACTTGACCTCTTCAAGGTTGTCTCGAAGCTCAGCCAACATTTTCGAGATAGGGAAACCGACGTACAATATCGCAATAACCTTGTTAGAAGAGTTTGTTACTGGAACGTATTTGGTCAAATACGCTTTTCCGAATAACTTCGCTTCACCCACAAAGCTTTGTCCGTTGATCAAACGTTGATACGCTGGATGAGACCTACCTAAATACGTGCCTATCGTGCGTTTGCCTTGCTCATTTCTTAGGGATGTCGCAACACGAATAAAATCGTCACCACTGCGAGCAAATACCGTTGCCGTACCTCCCGTCACCTTGGTAAATTGATCGACTTTAGAAAAGTCCTGCGCAACGGATTTGCCCTCATAGGTCAAACTCGGAGCCTTATTTCCCGCAATCGTCACACTGCGCTGTTCATCAAGCTGAAAACCTTGATCATAATAACTGCCAAATACCGATGAGAGCATATCTGTACTTCGAATAAACGAACCGTAGATCGTCGCTAACTGCGACGATAACATATCAACTTTTCGTTCTTGCTCATCGTTTTGTAAAGACGTTAGAACGCCAACAGATTGAAAACCGACAACGACAATAAAAACCGCCATTACAGTGCTGACTAACAGAAACGCGCCTAACCGCAACTGTTGAGCCAAAGACCATTTACTAACCGCCATGATTACTCCATTTGCATAAGCAAGTTTGATACTGGGAACAGGGAAACGAACTTTAGGAAGTTCTAATTGAGCTTAAAGCGCGAAGGTTAACACCCAAAAGGCAGGACGCCAAGTAAGACCAATGTATAGTTGAAATACATATTACTATATATATCAATATGTTAATAATAAGAAAAGATTCAAAAATAAGAATATATCGGGGCATTCAAGGAGATTTTAGATAACATTAAAACAAAACCTCCACGCCAAAAGCACGAATTTTACTCAACAAGTACTGAGCTGGAGCTCGATCAGTAATTAAACAATTTATGTCACTGAGCCTTCCCCATACGCACCTTGACTCTTTTTCAAATTTCGTACTATCAATCACTAAAATGCGATAGTGGCAATTGTTAACCAGCACCTCTAATGCGCTGATATCATCATCGGTGAAGTCAAATAACATTCCCTGCTTATCAATGGCTGAAACAGAAAATATACCTACATCGGCACGATATTTTTGAAAAAAGTTCACAGCATCAGCCCCGATCACATCCTGATCTCGCTTTCTAATTTTCCCTCCTGCAATCGTCAACTCTCCTGTTGTGTGGTCACTTAGAACTCTCGCCGCATGCAGGTTCGATGTCATAACATGCAGCTCCTTCTTGATTTCTAATGCCTTTGCCACTTCTGCAACCGTCGACCCAGAGCCTAAAAATATCGATTGATAATCGTTAATTTTTGACAAGGCTAACTCTGCGATACGGAGCTTGCCCTGCATATTGTGAATACGCCGCTGATCAAAACTGATATTTTCTCTGTTGGGAAAAGGGACCACCTCTCCATGATTCCTAAGCACTAGCCCTCGCTCAGACAGTAGCCTAATATCACTGCGTATTGTCTGTACCGACACCTCAAACACAGCCGCCAATGCATTGATCGAATGACGCCCGTTTTGATTAATCCACTTAACGATATCGCGCTGACGATGGTTCATATACCCCTTCCAAATACATTATTAAAGAAACGAAAGTCGTTTAGCTTCAAACGAAAGTAATTGGTCATCTTAGTGTCAAAATATGGCGTTACTGTTTCAACGTCTTCTAAAAAGCCACCTAGGGTAATTAATCATGACTATGAAATCTTTGATCACGACAGGACTACTCACTCTTACCATTCCAATGTCAGCAAGCGCCGCAGAAACATTAGTGCTGTATACCAGCCAACCAAATAAAGACGCTCAAATGACCGTTGATGCATTTGAAAAGCAAAACCCAAATATCGACGTTGAATGGGTACGAGATGGAACAACAAAATTGATGGCGAAACTTCGAGCAGAGCTAAACAGCGGTGTCACTAAACCGGATGTTTTGCTTATCGCAGACAGCGTAACAATGGAATCTATGGTTGATGGTGATTACCTGTACCCTTATTTAAGCGACTACCGTAACCAATACGACGCATCTCTTTATCACAAAAAAGGCTATTACTACGGTACCAAACTGATCACCAGTGGAATTGTTCGTAACACGCGTGCAGCAGAACGCCCAACAGACTGGTCTGACTTTGCGAAACCGGAATATATGAACCAGATTGCGATGCCAAGCCCATTGTATTCTGGCGCCGCTCTTATTCACTTAGCGACACTAACTGACAACCCCAACTTAGGCTGGACATTCTACAGTGAACTTCACGCCAATAAAGCGATGGCACAAGGCGGAAACGGAGGCGTACTGAAAGCGGTGTCTTCTGGTTCTAAATCATACGGCGTTATCGTGGACTTCTTAGCTATCCGTGAAGCTCGCAAAGGGTCACCGATCGAATTCGTGTTCCCAAAAAGTGGTGTGAGTATGGTAACAGAGCCCGTTGCCATCATGAAAGAATCGAAGCATAAAGACGCAGCAAAAAAATTCGTTGATTTTCTGCTTTCCCAAAAAGGACAGCAGTTGGTGCTCGACCAAGGCTACCTGCCTGCACGCAGTGACATGCCCGTTCCAGCAGGTTTTCCGAGCCGAGACAAGATCAAACTTATGCCATTTGACGCTGCCAAGACATTAAAAAACAACGAGGCGAACAAAGCGCGCTTTAGCGAAATCTTTGAGGGTTAATCACCTGCGTGTGTTTCATTAATAAGGCCGTTTTATGATAGTTAGTCGTACCGATAGCCAGCTTCGCTGGCTATCACTTTTAATGTTTATGCTGATTGCTTTGCTTAGTATCCTGCCAACGTTAAAACTCGTCATGGAAGCACTAAATAAGGTTGATACAGGATTAAACTCTCCACTCGTTGCGATGATGACGCACCCAAAAACGTGGACAGCACTAAGCAACACATTTTATACCTCTGGCATCGGTACCTTGATCGCTTTAGTGCTCGGCGCAAGCTTCGCTTTTTTGGTCACTCTGACAAATATTAGAGGCCGTAGCATATGGGTGTTCTTATTTATGCTCCCTATGATGATCCCCCCTCAAGTAACGGCGCTAAGTTGGATTCAGTTATTCGGGCCCGCTAGCCCCATTTTAAATACGTTAGGTATTGCGCCGCCACTTGGGAGCCCAAACCCCGTTTACTCGGCAGAGGGGATCGCAATACTCTTGGGAATTCAAAGCGCTCCGTTGGTTTTTCTGGCGCTTCGTACTCAGCTTTTGTGCCTTCCTATAGATCTAATTGAGGCAGCAAGAATATCGTCTGCTTCACAAGTTAGATTATGGATCGACATCATCGTTCCTCTAACGCGAAGTGCGCTGGTTGCAGGTGGAGCATTGGCATTTGTCTCCTCGATTGGCAATTTCGGTATTCCTGCGATGCTTGGCATACCCATAAATTACGTCGTTCTTCCAACGCTTATTTACCAACAAATGGCGGGGTTCGGTCCTGATACCCTAAGTAACGTGGCTTCTCTCTCTATGTTGATATCAGTACTTGTATTAGTGGGTATGCTCTTACAACAGTGGATTCAACAACGCAGTCAATTTGCGCTGATCGGTCACAGTGCATCATCGATTTCTTTTAAACTCGGAATCTGGCGCGCCATCACCGAAGCGCTGTTGTTTACGATCTTGGTACTCATCCTTGTGATCCCATGCATCGCGCTCATAATAAGCTCATTCGTTCCAGCTTTGGGTGTCCCACTAACCGCCGACACTTTTACCATAAACGCATATGTCGAGATGCTAAGCCGACAAGGTGCAACGCTTCGTGCTTTCTCCAACAGCCTTACATTAGCATTCAGTGCGTCTATTGTGCTGATGTTCCTTTGCCTTCCATTGGGGTATTTGCTGACACGTGCTCCACTCAGAACTAGAGTGCTCCTAACCAGCCTAATAGAAGTACCTTATGCCATGCCGGGGATTGTACTTTCGATTGCTTTTATCTTGCTTTTTGCACGTCCAATCCCTGTTTTAAACATAAGCATCTATGGCACCTTATTTATTCTGTTCTTAGCATACCTATCTTGCTTTTTAAGCGTCTGCCTAAAGCCTGTCTACAGCGCAATGTCGCAACTCGATAAAGCGCTAGAGGAAGCGGCTCAAATATCGGGTGCAGGGGTTTTTCGTCGTTTAATCGACATCGTACTCCCGCTCACCGCTCCCGCTTTTTTCGCGGGTGCACTCTTAGTTTTCCTAATATCGGTCAACGAGCTCACCGTCTCAGCACTGCTTTGGAGTGCAGGGAACGAAACGTTAGGTGTATTGATATTTAATCTTGATGAAAGTGGCGATTCCGTATTGGCGTCCGCCATTTCTGTATTAGTTGTATTGCTGGTAGTGATGATTATGGCGTGTCTAAGCCTTCTCGCTCCGCGTCTTCCAAAAGGGATCATTCCATGGCACGACTGAGCTTAAACGAGGTAAGCAAACGCTTCGACAAAAAAACCGTTGTGACATCATTGTCACTGGATATCGAACAAGGTGAATTCGTCGCCCTACTAGGCCCAAGTGGGTGTGGAAAATCGACTATTCTGCGAATGATAGCGGGCTTTGAACCTGTTTCATCAGGAAACATAACGCACGGCATAAGCTGTTTATCCAGTGAACAGGTTCATACCCCAACTGAACACCGCCAGTTTGGCATGGTATTTCAATCTTATGCACTTTGGCCACACATGACAGTGGAACAAAATGTTGGCTACCCTTTAAAAATCCAAAAGATCTCTGGAAAAGAACGCAGCGAACGTATTCAAAAGGCCCTTGATATTGTTCAACTCTCAGAATTTAAACAGCGCTTTCCGAATCAACTGAGCGGGGGACAACGTCAACGAGTTGCGCTCGCCCGCAGTCTCATTACCGAACCAGACATCATACTGTTTGATGAGCCGCTCGCGAATCTCGACAGACACCTTAGAGACTCGATGGAAATAACGTTTCGAGAGTTTCACCGTCGCACAGGAGCCACCATGATCTATGTTACCCACGATCAATCGGAAGCAATGGCGCTGGCGGACAAAATTGCCGTCTTAAAAGACGGGCAACTGGTACAGTGGAGTACGCCAGACACACTATACCACCAGCCAGAGAACGAATGGGTAGCAAACTTTATCGGTCAAGGCACAACATTGCGCTGCACCCAGGTGCCTCAACATCAAGTACTGGATAGCAAAACGGTTATGCAGTGTTTATGTCAATCTGAACATAAAGACGACGATCAAGAAGGACGTCTGCTAATCCGTCCTCAACATGTCACCCTAAAAGAGAAAATTACCGAAACATCTCTCTTCGGAACGGTATCAGAATGTGTTTTTCGAGGGGAGCGTTATGACGTCTATTTGGCATTATCTGGAAATAGACGACTGCATGCCTATTCAGATACGCCCATAAACATAGGAGAACAGCGCGCCTTCGAAGTATCGCAAGCGTGGTCTCTGGAGCGCAGTCATGCCAGCTAGAATAGAGGTTATAAGCGGCTTTGGAGAAAAAGCGCCTGCCGCTATCTATGTTCAAACCACCAACAAATCGGGTCAGACTGTCAGGCTACTCCTAGACGCAGGCGGTAGCCTCGAAGGTTTACCAGATAAAGGATGGAACATACCCGATAACTTGGATGCAGTGCTCATTAGCCACGATCACCAAGACCATATTGGCGGATTACCTGATCTCGACAAACAGATACCAGTATACGCAACACCACAAGTACAGCCCTATTTGCCAAAACAGCTCACCGTTCAAACTCTGCCGAATAAAGGAACCATCGAGATTGTCGGTATCGCGGTCACAACAGGGAATGCAGGTCACTCTTTTGGTGGAGTGTGGATTCACTTAGGCATAGACAATGGACTGTTTTACAGCGGAGATTTCTGCAAAGAATCGGAACTGTTCCCATTTGATCCACCTCCAACGGCAGACATCGCACTAATAGACGCATCTTACGGGTTATACGATATCCCCCAGAGCCGATCAAAACAAGCCATTCGACACAGCTTGTCGCAAACCCAACCAAACCTCTTTCCGGTTCCTCAAAGCGGCCGGGCATTGGAATTAGCAATGTGGTTTCACTCTCACAGTATCGGTAATGGACAAGATATTGATAACAGACAACGCTACGATAACTGGGTATTAGGCGAGGATTGCATCCAGCCCAACGCGGTTCTTACCTCACCGAAAGGTCTGTTTACAACGTATGCAGAACAGGCCTTAGTCACAATGACGCCACCGCCATTTAACGACAATGCCCACATTATTTTGTGCGGAGACCCTGAAGGTTTTTCTGGCGACGCAGGACGACTTATTGACTCTGGACACTGTCATGTTATTTACACGGGACACCTACCCGCTCATGCAAAAACCGCAGTCGCGAACGACGAAGCGCACTTTATTCGGTGGAATGTACATCCCACGATATCAGACCAAGCCACACTTATAGAAGAGCTTCAATGCTCCTATTGTTTACCGCTCTTTACCAAAATCAACGACCTCTCCGAGTGGCAACGCCGACTTGGAGACACCATTATCGATACACCCATTATTGAGTACTAATATGCATTTAATACGAAAATCCTTCGTCTTCGCTCGGCACGCCGAAAGCGAAATGAACGCCATCGGAAAGATCGGTGGATCAACAGACAGCAATTTATCAGACGTAGGCAGACAGCAAGCGAAAGACGCCTCAAGTTTATTAGATCGTCCGTGGAGCCAAGTCTGTACCAGCACGTTAAAACGTACCATTCAAACAGCGGAACTTGCGGCGCCAGGGCAAAGCCTTAAGCACTTTTCAGAGTTGTGTGAGCGTGATTGGGGAGTTTTGGAACAAACCCCCATTCCTGATTCTCTAGACTACTTCCAAACTCCCTCACAAGGTGAAACATGGGATGACTTTTACGAAAGAGTGATCAAAGGGATCAACCTCATAATAAGCGATTACAACTGCCCTCTCATCATTGCTCATTCAGGCGTTTATCGCGCCATCAACCATTGTTTATATGGCTCACCGCAAGGGCCTCGAATCGGCAACATTAGCCCTATTCTTATTGCACCGATACTCGGTACGCAAGAGTGGGACGTCTCCCCATTAGAAGGACACGAACTATGAAAAAAAGTGCTGTAATTGTCGACATGGACGGCACGCTCGCAGAATTTGACCCAGAATATGTGAAGGAATGGGTACTCGGACGCGAGAAACAATGGGGTCCCTTTTTTGAACATATGAAAAATGCCCCTGTCATCGAAAACATCTTAAAGCTCGTACTGATACTCAAACAGCAAGGTGAGCACATTCTAATTTGTTCAGGGCGTCCAGAATCCCATAAAAAAGAGTCAATCGACTGGATGAATAAACACGGCGTTCCTTTTGACGGCGTCTATTTAAGGCCTATGGACGCGGACAACAAGCCTGATGAAGACGTTAAGAAAGCACTGCTAAACAAAATACACGCCGATGGTTTCGAACCCTGGCTAGTTCTTGATGACCGTGATGCGGTCGTCGCACAATGGCGAGCATTAGGACTCACTTGCTTACAATGCGCACCGGGGGATTTTTAGCCTCGCTTCTTAGCCTGCTTTCCGGTGCTCACTTTTCTCAGAGGCTTTTGTATCGACAAACCGCACTGGAAAGCAAGCTTTCCTACCCTAAACGCTCTCTAGTTTATAAATAGAGGGCATCAAACTACCACAATGTCTCCGTATGAATTATTATTCAATACAGAATCAATAACTAACAACGCTCACTTTGATCGCTTCGGTTGGCTTTTTCCTTAACATTTGAATGAATGTGCAGGGTTTGGCCGGTCTCTATAAAAAAACAAAGAGCGTAAAGTAGAATAACGAGAGACAAGAATACATGTCGAAACACGATGAAACGCGATTGTTGCTTAAAATAGCAACGCTGTATTATCAAGAAGGTTTAAAACAAGCTCAAATCGCAAAAACGCTTCGCTTGTCGCAATCTCAAGTGTCACGCTCTATCACACGATGCTTAAAAGAAGGTATTGTCAAAATTAACGTCGTGCAGCCGCCCAATGTATTTATTGCGCTTGAGTCCCATATCCAAAAAACCTTTGGTGTCTCAAACGTCATTGTCGTCGATGTGGAAGACAATCCATCCGACACACAAGTAAAACGCGCAATTGGCTCATCTGGCGCACATTACCTTGATACCACACTGAGAGACGGCGACTTAATCGGTATTTCATCATGGAGCGACACGATCCGCTCTATGATCAGCTACCTAACACCGTCAAAAACGAAAACAGACGGCGTTATTCAACTCTTAGGTGGCGTGGGTCACAATGGCAGTATTCAAGCGACGATTCTCACACAAAACATGGCGGACATACTTTCTTGTCCTGCCTACATGTTGCCCGCGCAAAGTATCGAACAGTCCGTTGAGGAAAAGGACAAGCTTCTTGCAACAATGGGTGTATCCGAAGTCGTCAGTATGTTCAATAAGGTTAATTTAGCGATTGTCGGAATAGGCATGTTGGAGCCATCAAACCTGCTGCGCAACTCTGGAAATTACTTCGATGAAACAACACTGAAAGAGTTAGCAACACGCAATGCTGTGGGAGATATGTGCTTACACTATTACAATCAACAAGGTGAGCCCGTTCTAGAAAATGAAAACAACCCTGTTATTGGCATGACACTCGAACAACTCCATGCTTGTAAGCATGTTGTTGCACTTGCTGGCGGCTTAGACAAAGTTGAAGCGATTAAAGGCGCGCTGCGCGGTGGCTACATAGACGTATTAATTACGGATAGAGTCACAGCTGAAGCCATCGCCCAATAATTCGACTCATCATCTATGACTCACAATTTAGCTCTCTCGTTACGAAGGCATCCTGCATTTCAGCACGGCAGCCTTCCAACTAAGATAACGCGTTTGCCAGTATTCATGCTTCGCTTGTTTTGGGTCAAACAATACTTCATGACGTTTAAGACTGGCTAATGCTTCTTTATCACCCCACCAACCTATTTCTAAGCCGGCCAAAAAGCCCGCTCCCATCGCCGACACTTCAGCAACATCGCCTCGTCTTATTGTCACTCCCAGTAAATCCGCTTGAGCTTGCATCAACCAGTCATTAAGTGTGGGACCTCCGTCTACACTGAGATACTCTATCGGCGCAGGTAATTCTTCTTGTATCACATTGAATACATCGGCCACCTGAAAAATCACGGCTTCAAATGCAGCGCGAGCAATGTCCGCTCGCTCGGTTCCACTTTTTAGACCGCTAAAAATTCCCGTTGCATCTAAATCCCAATACGGCGCACCGAGTCCAGATAACGCTGGGACAAAAAACACAGAGTGATCTTTATCTGCTTCTGCAGCAAGCTCACACATAGCTTCAATGTCTTCCACACCCAACATGCGTCGAACCCAATCAATGCCCGACCCAGTATGCGTAATGTTGCCTTCAAGCCCATAAAATAGGTCACTGTCTTGCCATGCAATCGTTGTACTAATTTCACTACGAATCGCAGGAAGCTTCGGCATCGCAGCCATCACAGAGCTACCGGTGCCATAGGTTGCTTTTACAACGCCTTTATTAAAACCGCCGTGGCCGAAAAGAGCAGCATGAGAATCTCCCACTTGCGACGCGATAGGAATGTCGCCCTTTAACATACCGAATTCACGAGTTACTCCAACCACACATGAAGACCCAACAACTGCGGGCAATGCTTTTACAGGAATATGCAGTTTCTTCAGAATTTCTGCGTCCCAGACGAGGTTTCGAATATTGAAAAGCTGAGTACGAGACGCATTAGAAACATCCGTAACAAATGTTTGATCGGTCATATTCCAAATCAGCCAACTGTTAATCGTACCGATGCATATCTCACCTTTTTCTGCTCGTTCTTCGCCCATCGAAATTTGACTTAAAACCATGGATACCTTGGTCGCGGGAAACATAGGATCCAACGTCAATCCCGTTGCGGATTGAACATACTGACTAAAAATCTCATCTTCGCGTAATGACTCACATAAAGATTCAGAACGACGACATTGCCAACTGATCACATTAGATAGCGGCTTCCCTGTTTGGCGATCCCACAAGAGAACAGACTCACGCTGATTGCTAATAGCAACGGCTTCTATATCCACTTTCTCAGCGGTGGATTTCAACGCAAGTTCAATTGATGCTTTCACTCTTTCGATCATTTCAAGCGGATCTTGCTCAACAAGCCCCGCAGAAGGGTAATTAATAGATAAAGGGGAAGAACCCTTACCAATCACATCACCCTGCTTATCCATAAGTAAGGACTTAACATTCGTTGTACCTTCATCTATTGCCAAAATGACCTTTCGCATCAACTCTCTCGCTGTATTCACTTTATTACTGATATTAACGAACGTGACAATAAATCACGGCTTACCCCATCAAGTTCTGACAAACCAATGCAATTCCCGCACTGTCGATGGATAAGTTTTTACGCGTATAGGATCGATCGCCAGCGGCAGCGTAATTGCCATCGGCGACACCTAACCGAGTTAACTGAGACTTCAAACCTTGTTCAGCAACCACTTCTGCTACTATGCTACCTAGCCCACCGTTAATATTGTGTTCTTCAACCGTGACGACATGCGGCATACCTGACAACATGTTCCCTAACAACTCACGATTAAGCGGGCGAATAGACGAAACGTTGATCACCGCGACATCGAGACCCGCTTCAATAAGAGAATCCGCCGCTGCTACCGCCTCATGGACGACCGATCCGAGGGCACAAATAGCCACTTTACTTCCCTTTCTTAGCAATGAAGGTTCACCCGGAACAAAACGATAATCCGTATCGTGTAACTCAGGCAATGCTTTACCATCCATTCGAATATAAACTGGGCCCATTTCACGAATGGCATGCTCTATAATTTGCTTACATTCAATCGGGCAACTGGGCGCAAAAATTTGTATATTACCAAACCCACGCATAGTGCTGATGTCATCAATGGCATGGTGAGTACTGGCCAGCGGGCCGTAGCTCGCACCAGAATTAAGCCCAAACAGTTTTACATTGGTATTGTTGTAGCACACGTCAACTTTCACTTGCTCGTTACTGCGCGACACCAAAAATGGCGCTGCATTACAAGTCGCCGCAACCTTGCCAGATAATGCAAGCCCTGCTGCGGTGCCTACCATCACTTGTTCAGCAATGCCCACATTCACAAGGCGATCGGGGAACTCGGCGACAAAAGGTTTAATTTTAGACGTTGATGTCGAGTCAGCAACCACAGGAACAAGATCCACGCCCGCTTTTACCGCATCGATAAAACACTGAACCATTATATTGGCAAAATGTTCGCTATTAGACATCTTCAAGCTCCTTTAATGCACGTTCAACTTCATCGCCTTTTGGTACGCGATGATGCCACTCAGGACGACCTGCAATAAACGACACACCCGCCCCTTTCACCGTATTGGCAATCACGACGTTGGGGCTGCCCTCGGCTTTTAAACTTTCCAACGTGTTTACCACGGAGCTTAAGTCGTTCCCCTCACAATGGGTGACGTTAAGACCAAAAGCTTTCCACTTATCTTCTAACGGATCTGTCTTCATAATGTCTTGCGTCGCACCCGCGAGTTGCAGGCTATTTTTATCATTGATCACAATGAGGTTATCAAGCTGATAATGCGCAGCTACTAGCGCCGCTTCCCAATTACTGCCTTCTGCTAACTCGCCATCACCTGTTAAAACAAACACTTTTTTAGCGCTACCGTCACGTTTTGCCGCTAATGCCATGCCAACTGCTACGGGTAAGCCATGGCCTAATGCTCCGGTATTCAGCTCAACACCGGGCGTCTTTTGCCTAACAGGATGCCCGGGCAAGTGTGAATCATTGTGCTGATAGGTAGGTAACCAATCGGGGGAAAAATAGCCGGCTTCCGCGAGACAGCAATAGTAACCACCTGCCGCATGACCTTTGGATTGAATGTAAATGTCACGATCATCGTCCGCTGTCCGATCCGGTGCGCAATTCAATATACGAAAGTACAAAGCAGTGACAATTTCAACTTGAGACAAGTCTGCACCAGTATGCCCACCTGCTGGGCTACCAGCATTCAACCGTATAATTTTTCGCCTTATCGATCGAGCTTTCTTCTCTAACTCGTCGATACTCAATTGAAAAGGATTCATAAATCCTCCTATCAGCAAACCATCAGGAATTTATTTTCCATCAAGAATATTTATTCATAGATTTTAAAAAAACACACGCGTCTAAGCGCTGTGTTTTTTTAAAATTTGCGTTACCAGCAGACAAAGCCACCATCAACCAAAAGGTCCACACCTGTACAATAGGACGCCGCATCAGAAGCAAGAAAGATCGCTGGGCCAGCCATTTCATCCACTCTCGCCATTCGCCCCATTGGGGTTTGACTTTCAAATTCTCTTGTCTGATGAACCATTTCCGGCCTCGTATTCATCGGCGTTGCCGTGTACCCAGGGCTAATCGAATTCACACGAATCTTTTTATCCACCCACTCCATCGCCAAGCTTTTTGTCATATGAATGACCCCCGCTTTAGACGTATTGTAGTGAGCTTGCTCTAAGCCTCGGTTAACAATCACACCTGACATAGAACCAATATTGACAATGGAACCTCCGCCGCTTTTTTCCATCAATGCCGCTTCCGCTTTACACGAATTCCAAACGCCCGTTAGATTAATATCAATGACTTTTTGCCACTGTACAGGCTCCATTGCCAGCGCAGGATTTGCATTTGCGATCCCTGCTGCATTAACAGCGATATCAAGCCGACCGAATGCTATCTCTGTTTGTGAAATCGCCGCTTCCAAAGACGCCACATCACATACATCACCAGTGCAGGCTATTGCTTCTCCACCGATACTTTGGATGCTTTTAAGTGTCTCACTCAAGCCACCGTCTTCTCGCATATCAAAGCAGGTTACTTTTGCGCCAGCACTGGCCAAAGCATGAGCAATACACTGACCAATACCGCTTCCGGCACCCGTTACAAACGCAACACGTCCCGTAAGGTCGAACAATTTCGCCGCATTTACACTAAAATCTTGCATACCTTTCCTCATCAAATCGTCCGTTAGAAGAAGTTATCCAAACGCCGTTGCCAGTTCCATGACCGACACGTCGTTTGCGTCTTCTCGGTTAAGTATTCCCGTCATTTTGCCTTCTGCCATGACAATTATGCGGTTCGATATACCCAACACTTCTTCAAGATCAGAGCTAACCACAATCACAGCAATGCCTTTCTGGGCTAACTCAACAATAATCTCGTATATCGCAGATCGAGCACCCACGTCTATCCCTCTTGTTGGTTCATCTAAAACCACAACTTTTGGGTCTTTTGCCAACCACTTTGCGAGTATCACTTTTTGCTGGTTGCCGCCTGACATTTCGCCCGCATTTTGAGTACCTGTTCCTTTTACGCCAAAACGTGCGATTCCGTCCTTCGCATATTTTTTAATACGCCTCGGGTTCAGAACTCCCAACTGAGAAATAGTCGACAAATTAGCGTACGCAATGTTGTCTTCAATGGAGTGATCAAGCACTAAGCCCTGTAGTTTTCGATCTTCTGGTACCAACACAACGCCACTTTCTATAGAACGCGTTGGTGTTTTCGGCGTAATTTCAACACCATCAAGAATCACTTTCCCGGAGGCAATAGGATCCGCCCCTGTAATAGCTCGTACCACTTCAGTACGACCCGCGCCAATCAAACCTGCAATACCAAATATTTCGCCTTTTTTCACCGCGAAATTAATATCGCTAAAACGACCACTCGGTGAAGAGAGTTGTTTTACTTCCAAACTAATCTCTTCGGATGGCGTTGGAATCGCAGGGAACATGCGATCAAGGTCACGCCCCACCATGCTCTCTACCAAGGTTTTAACGGGAATATCCGCAGAATCAAACTGCTTAACGCAATCGCCATCGCGCATGACGACAATCCGGTCAGCTACTTTTCGTATTTCTTCCAATCGGTGAGAGATATAGATAATTCCAACACCTTCGGCCTTCAAACGCTCAATCTGCTGAAACAACAGCTCTGTTTCAGCGCCGCCAAGCGCAGCAGTTGGCTCATCGAGAATCAGCAATTTGGCATTCAATGCCAGCGCTTTGGCAATCTCTATTAGCTGTTGATTGGCCGTCGACAAACCTCTTACTAAAGAGGAGGGAGAGACCGTTAACCCAAGTTTATCGATTTGAAGCTGAGCTTCTTCTTCCATCTTTTTTCGACTAATGATGCCGCCCGCTCCCGGCCACCTACCGATAAACACATTTTCTGCAACTGACAAATGCTCTAATAATCGTAGTTCCTGATGAATCAATACGAGGCCTTGGTTGATCGCTTCACGCGGGCTGTTTGGCGCATACGGTTCACCCAACCAAGTCATCTCACCAGACGTTTGATGAAATCCGCCTGCAATAATATTGGATGTTGTCGACTTGCCTGCACCATTTTCACCTAAAAAAGCAACGACTTCGCCCGGATAAACCTCAAGATCCACCCCATGTAACACTTCAGTTGGACCAAAGCTCTTCCGGATATTTCGCAACGTGAGTATGGGTTTGTTGTTCACTGTCATAACAGGCTTCTCTCTTATCCTTTGCAAACTTATCCATTGCAAAAGAACTTTCGTCGTTTAAGTTATGCAGTCTCTCACCGAGCCATTCGTTCGACTGTCTTGTGATTTGAAATTACGCTAGGTTTTAAAACCTTCATCAACTAGAGAGACTGACTGGCAGCCATATCAAATAGCTGCCAGTAGAGCCCAATAACTTAGAAGTTATGGGTGATCGCTAATAAACGCATCTACGTTTGCAGAAGTCGTCAGCACAGCGTCGATAATTTGCTCTTTTGGAACCATTCCGCCAGCAGCAAGTTTGATTGCAGAATCCACCGCTAAACGTCCCATAGCACGTGTACTTTGAGTTGCAGTTACATCAAACACGCCTTGTTTAATGGCTTTTAATGCACCCGTATCGCCATCATAGCCACCGACAAAGATTCTATGATCTGCACCCGATGCAGCAACAGCCTTTGCAGCCCCCATCGCCAAACCATCTGCCTGACCAAACACCAAATTTACATTAGGATAGGCTTGCAATAAGTTTTGAGCGATTGAGAAACCTTCATCCTGTGACCAACGCTCACTCCATTGATCCGCAACTAATTTAACGCCGGGATTTTCAGCGATGGCCTGATTACAACCTTTAGTACGGTTAACCTCAGGTGTCACCCCTTTTTGCCCGTGGATCATAATCATCTCGCCCTTACCACCCGCAAGGTCGATGATGTGACTACATACTTTATAAGCAGACTTCACGCCTTCCCCAGCAATAAAAGTATCACCCGGTTCCGTTTCTGCATTTCGGTCAACATTGACAACCGGAATACCCGCTCTACGCGCTAAACGAGGAGGTACAGTCGCTGCAGCCGCACCCGCAGGGATGTATAAGAACGCATCGATGTTCTGTGTCATCAAATCTTGGACCTGACTGACCTGAGTCGAGCTGTCATCGTTTGCATTTACCGTGATAACCTTAATTCCCTTTTTACTTGCGTACTCCTCTACCGACTCCTTAATTTGGATAAAATAGTTTGCTGAAAGGTTAGGTACAGCTAAGCCAATTTTCGTGACTTCAGCGGCACTCGCTCCACCAGCAACAAATGAAGTAGCAACAGCACCAGCTAATAACAATTTTTGGATCTTCATCGGGTACAACCCTCCTACGTTTTTATTTTTATTAAAATCCGCGTACGACAAAATTGCGGGTTCTAAGGATATCCGACACTCAAACTCGTCGGTTGGTCTTCTATTGGCGAAGGTTTGCTTAGATCACATCCGCCCTGCATGGCTACTTAAAAAGCCAATGATAAAATTCGTTTTTTAACGTTTTTTTAGCGCTTCAATTGCGACCGCCAAAGCGATCACAAAACCAATCACAACTTGCTGCATGAAGGGAGAGACGCCAAGTAAATTCAAACCGTTTCTCAAGACACCAATGATCAACACGCCGATAATGGTTCCGACTAAGCTTCCCGTACCACCTGATAGGCTCGTACCACCGATCACCACTGCGGCAATGGCATCTAATTCATAAGACACACCCGCTTGAGGCTGAACCGAATCTAATCGTGCGCCGAGTAACACTCCCGCCACACCTGACAACACAGCGGCAAATACATAGACGCCAACGGTATGCAGCTTAACTTTGATTCCCGCTAAACGAGCAACCTCAGCGTTTCCACCAATCGCGTACAAGCTGCGGCCGCCTGACGTAAATTTAAGATACGCCCAGCAGATTAAGAAAATCGCTAACATGATGCCAACCGTTATGGTGATGACACCGCCATAACGAATCACCGCCATTAAGTTAAACCAAATAGGAAAACTGATGATTTGATGACCGTCTGTCACCATATTGGCTAATCCACGCGCGGCGGACATCATTGCAAGCGTCGCTATAAACGCAGGCACCCGAAAGAATGCGATGAGTAAACCAGAGACCAATCCCGCCATACCGGCGACGATTAATCCAAACAAGATGGCAGATCCCATCGGCCACCCCGCTTCTTTAGCGAGATACCCCATCACCATTCCAGCCAGCGCAAGCACCGAGCCCACCGACAAATCGATTCCGCCAATCAAAATGACAAACGTCATTCCCACCGCAAGGATGCCAAGAACCGTAATCTGATCGAGAATGTTGACGAAGTTTCTTAGTGAGAAAAAAGATTCTGTTGAGAAAGAAAGGAAAGCACACAGTAGTAACAAGCCAATCAACGGGCCTGTTGAACCACTGATGAATGAGAAAGACGTACCACCAAGAGATAATGGAGCACCTTGTCGGCTTCGCATCATGGATATCACTCCTAAAAGGCGTTTAATATTTTTTATTTTAACGCTCTATAATGTTGCGACTGAATATTTATTCAATCAGGTATTTTTATTCTTTAAACATTCTGGTTTGTACTCTATTATTTGTCAACTTATGGGATGATAAAAAAACAGGAAACTTCAATTTGCCAATAAAAGTCTAAAAACTCGAAAGATTAAACGTGAAAAATACAGATCGTTTTTAGAACCCTTACTCATAAAATAAAACAAAAAATGGAGCGAACCATGCACACTGACGTCAAAAATGTAGTCGTATGCGGAGGTAACAAAGGCATAGGATTAGGCATTACAGAGCGTTTTTTACAGGATGGACACAACGTCGTTGTCGGCACGATCGACCAAAATTACGATGAAACAGTAATACAACTGAAGGAACAGTATCCAACGCAGATCGTTCAATTTATGCAATGTGATGTTGGTAATGTAGCGTCCATAAAAAGCTTCTACAAAAGTGCTTACGAAAGAATGGGGTCAATCGATGTCTCGGTTCAAAACGCAGGGGTGATCCGCATATCCAAACTTGAAGAAGTCACCGAAAAAGATTGGGACATTACGCTAGACGTGAACACAAAAGGCATGTTCTTCTGCTGCAAAGAAGCCATTTATTACATGAAGCTAGCAGGCCAAGGTGGCCGTTTGATAAACACGGCCTCAGGGCAAGCAAGAGAAGGTTTTATTTACACCCCTCACTACGCGGCCAGTAAATTTGGTGCTATGGGGTTAACTCAGAGCTTAGCGAAAGAAGTCGCAGCCGACCACATCACCGTCAACTCCATTTGCCCCGGCATCATTCACACAGACATGTGGGATTACAATGACAAAGTGTGGGGAGAACTGATGGGCGACTTTCAGCCAGGGGAATTAATGGCTTCCTGGGTGGAAAATATCCCCATGAAACGCGCTGGAAGCGTAAAAGAAGTCGCTGGACTCGTTGCGTTTCTAGCAGGACCCGATGCCGCATACATTACAGGGCAAGCCATCAATGTCGATGGTGGGTTGATCATGTCTTAACCCGTTTAATTTACAATTTTACGGGTAAGTCTGATAGCATGAGTGCATCAATCTGAAACAGGAAGGACTCGATATGACTACGACGCCACAGAGTAAATCGATCCGCTTGCTTTACCAGCCTCTGTGCTTGCCATGTGGCACGGTCTTAAAAAACCGCATCGTCAAATCTGCGATGTCAGATTGTTTAGGCGACGGTGAAGGCAATGCGACAGAAGCCCAAGCGAGACTTTATGAGCGATGGGCGCTCGGTGGCGTAGGTCTGGCTCTGATAGGAGAAGCTCAAATCCTACCTGATGCTCCCGAATCCCCAGCTAATCTCGTATTAAATGCACAAACAGATATCGAGTCCCTTCAACGGCTGACAAAAAAAGCCTCAACCAATCAAATGCACATTTGGCCTCAACTTGGTCATGCAGGTTGCTTGTCTGCGGCTTCTATAACTCCTTCAACCAAAGGCCCATCGGCTCTTAAGCTACCAGAGTTAGAATGCGACGCATTGAGCAAAGAAGAAATACAAAATCTCCCCAAACAGTATGCAAACGCAGCATTAATGGCACAAAAGACCGGCTTCACTGGAGTACAAATCCATGCGGGACACGGTTTTCTTCTCAGCCAATTTTTATCTCCCCTCTTCAATCGCCGCCAAGATGAATACGGCGGATCAATTGAAAATCGACTTTGGATCATCATACAGATCATTGAAAAAGTACGCGCTAGCGTCGGCCCTAACTTCCCAATTGGCATAAAAATAAATTCTTCCGATCAGCTGGAAGGAGGCCTAACACAACAAGACTCTCTCTGTGCCATACGGCTACTCGACAAAACATCACTGGATTTAATCGAAATAAGCGGTGGTTCATACTTTCCGGGTGCTGAATCCAGCTCCGACAAGGTATCTAGCGGCCCTTACTTTGTCGAATTTGCAAAGCAAGCCAAGTACCTAACAAGCATTCCTATCGTAGTAACCGGCGGATTCAAAAACAGACAACAGGCCATCGACGCTCTGGCTAATGAAAGTACCGATGCAGTCGGTCTAGCACGTGCGCTCGCATTAAACCCACAATTAGCGAATGATTGGAAAAACACCGACACCCCAATCAAAGATCCTGAATTTCCAAGCTTTCGTCAACCTCCTCCAGGTGGCATCACCGCTTGGTATACTCAGCGTTTAACAGATATCGCAACAAGTGAGCACATAACCACTTCCACGAGAGATCAAACGATCAACTTAACCCAAGCCATCGACTGGCTTAAGAAATCTGAAAAAGTAAAAAGTGAGAAATGGAAAAAACACTTCGGAATGAGTGAGGGGTAAGCCCTGAATAGCATGCCTCGGTAATCCCCTCGCTCCCGTGGATTTGAAGGGAGCGAGGCCTGAATTCAGGAGCACCGATTTTTATGGATATATCAGCCACAGGTCCCAAAGTGAAACACCGGACATACTGCCAAACATAAAAATACGCCGAATAGAAACTAGCTGATGAAACATAAGTATAGTTCTGGCTCATTGCCGCCTTAATAGTATTCGAGGCTGCTGTTGAAGCTCTCGTTAACGGCAACCATAAAGCCCGAATGACTTATCATTCTCTCAGTAAAATGTCGTTTACTGGATGACTTTTGAACTCTAATAGAGTTCCAATTCCTTCATCCCCATAAAAATAAAAATCCACATTAAGCATGAGAACCATATATTTATCAGGAAATTTAGTATTTGATATAACCTATAATCACTTGAAAATATTCCTTTTATTTCTAGATGCCACCGATTAATTTCAGATCTAGGAATTTTCCAAATAAACCTCAAAGCCACATAAGAATACCAAATATGGCCAGCAGAGCTTGCAAAGAGCCATGACATATTTGTATCAATAAGCATTTTGGCAGTTTTTCTATACTTTTCGGGAGCGCTACTAACTATATCTCGAACATAGTGTTTCTTTTTTTTTCTCAATTTTATCGTCAGGTAGAAATTTAAAATTAGCCAAATAAAACAACACAAAATCAAAAGGGAAAAAGCGAGAATAGTAATAAACTTAATCATATATTAGCTCCTCGAAATGTATGCCTGCTTCATTAGATAGCTCCCCACCGTATAATCCCCACAAAAATGCGCCTGCCGCTACTACAATGATTGATAAGCCTCCCGTTGCTGGTGCAAGAGCAACACCAATAGTCCAGCCAATCGCAGCCCCTGCTAACACATTCGCTCCCATTGATGCACCATTGCGTACCACTGATCTTTCACAAGCTTCAAATAAAACTGAATGCACAAAACAATCTAAGAACTCAAATCCACATGCGCTATGCTTTTTAAAAAATATCAAATAGCCCTGTATGAACTACTAATCCTATCTATTTCAGGTTTGGTTATGACTCCAGCGCAGTAAAAACTAGTATTATTGGAAGGGTAAAAAGGCATACGTTTATAAGCTGAGAAAAAATTAAGTATGAATAAAAATCTTTATCAAGTAGAGATCTTATGGAGTATCTCCAATACATGATTTCGTGTCTAGGGATTCTCCAAATATATCTCAGCATTAAGTAACCTAAAAATGTAAAAGGGAATGTACTTGCAGAAACCCAAGACATATTTGTTTCTATCATAAGCTTTGAGCGGCTTGCAAAGCGTATCGGTGCAGAAGAATAAATTCCATTTTTTATCTTTCGTTTCTTCTTTCTTAGCTTAATAGACAGGTATGCCATTAGACTTAGGAGAGGGATACTTGAAAACAAAAATATTACCGAACTTATCTTAAAAATCACTTCAACCATTATGCGTTTATTTATTAAAGCTCTCGTTAACGGCAACCATAAAGCCCGAATGACTTATCATTCTCTCAGTAAAATGTCGTTTACTGGATGACTTTTGAACTCTAATAGAGTTCCAATTCTTTCATCCCCATAAAAATAAAAATCCACGCTAAGCATAAAAAACCTATATTTATAAGAAAATTCAATACTTGATACAGAAAATAATCACTCGAAAATATTTTTTTTATTTCTTCATGCCACTGATTAATTTCAGATCTAGGAATCTTCCATATAAACCGTAAAACAAGATACGAACACCAAAGGTGCCCTGCGGAACTTGCAAACACCCATGATGGGTTAGATCCAATAAACGCTTCTGCCCCTCTTTTATATTTATCAGGGGCGCTGTTTACTATCTCTTGAATATAGCGCTTTTTCTTTTTTCGTAGCTTTATCGTTAGATAAATATTTAGTAGTAGCCAAGTAAAGCCACATAAAACTATAAGGAAAAACGAGAGAATAGTAATAAACTTAATCATATATTAGCTCCTCAGCATATATACCAGCTTTATTAGATAAATCTCCACCGTAGAGTCCCCACAGAAATGCGCCTGCCGCTACTACAATGATTGACACCCCCCCTGTTATCGGCGCAAGAGCTATTCCTGCGCCGATCGCCCACCCAATCGCCGCACCTGTCACAATGTTCACCCCCATTGATGCACCATTGCGTACCACTGATTTTTCACAAACTTCACTTATTGCATCCCCCATTTTGCAACTTTGGTAGGTATCTTTGGCATTCCCATATAGCCCCAATCCAGTAACGACCCATCCGCCTACGCCAAGTCCCTTACTAAAGATCATGGTTTTCTTGTATAGCTGTGTCATATCTATGCCTGAAATGGCGCTTGAGAAGTCTTTCGCTCGATAAAGTTGCTTTTTGCCGATATTGAGGTAGTTATTGACGCCTTCGGGTTGCAGTTTTTTAATAAAACTAGGATTACCCGGGCTATTTAGTAATTTTTTCATCTCCTTTTGAAAGCGCGTCCGCTCTTTGCGCCATTGTTTATAGTCTTCATTGGACCTGAGCGCTTGTTTGCTAAGCCCTTTGGTTTTTTCTGCAACATCTTTCGAATATTCTGCAAAGTCTTTCATTCGTTTATTGAGCTTGCCACCTTGCACGTTTGCTCCCGCTATCACGGAGCCGGTACTAGCCAGAATCATAGAATCTAAGCTAAAGGGGATTAGGTCATCACTATCGGCTTTTCCTTCATGCTGATCCAAACCAGACGTCGCTGTGATGAGTAACGTGTCAATTGTCGTTTCATGATGCTCTGCGAACCATTCGCGTTGTTCTTGGTTCAGTTTTAAGTACTCAAGCGTTAGATCAATCGCTTTTTGCTTCAGAGGCTCTAGATCACGGTGGCAAGAGTTGATTGGAGCAATAATGACCGGTAGTCCCGGAAGAATGCGGTTACCGATCATTGCGAGCTGAGGATTGCTATCTAATAAGTGTGTTGCGGTACGACTATTGTTTGTACCGTAAACTTGTTGGCAGAATTGCCACAACGGCATTTCATCGCCGGGAAAGGTAATATACAGATCATCAACATCTTGTATTTTTTCACTTACAGACTCTTTGAAAATGGAATCATGGTTAGAAGGTCTTGGTTTCGACCGACTATAGCGCCCAGGCTCACCCTCAAGCGCTTCAACTGGATCAAACTCTAACAAAGCAGTTTCTGTAAGTTCCGGGGCTTGCAGTTCTGGCGCGCTTTCAGGTTCGTTGCCACCGGAGTCGTATTCAATGTCGCCTTCTACGGTAACGCTGTTGGAATCGAAGTAGATGTTCGATCCCCACAGTTTGATGTTGCCTTGCGAGTCAATTTTTATACCGCCTGTACCATCGGTGATAACGATGTCGCCTTGGCTTTCAAGTTGTATCTCGCCGCCGTTAACTTGAACCGTCGCGGTGCCACCTTGTACTAGGGAATTGGCATTGCCTGCTGAGACGGTTTGAGTGAAGCCGTTTCCAGCGTGTTGAGTAATGGGTTTTGTTTTCGCCCAGACAGAGACATCGCCTTCGGTACTGGTCAGCGTGAGGTTGTTTTTAGATTCTAGGGTTAGGTTTTTGGCCGATTGCATGCTGATGGCGTCGTTTTCGGTGCGGATGCTGGCCTGTTGTTTGGCTTTAATACCGACGCTTTGCCCAGATTCGAAAGCGATGGATTCTTGCGCCGTCATTTGCACGTTGAGGCTGGCATTTAGGTTAATACCACCGTAAATGCTCGTCAGTTGAATGTAGTGCTCTTTGTCGTTATCAAACATGTTAAGCATGGTTTGACCGTCAAAAGTAAAGAGCGCAAAGCGGTGACTTTTCGGGCTGTCGTCCATAAGCAGTTCATTCTGCGATGAAGTGACGATACGGTGCTGTGTTCGATTATTCGCAGTAACAGGGCCTTCTTGCTCCCAGCTCGGCACGAAACCAACGATGGCCATGCGATAAGGGTCGTTGTTTAAACAGGTAACAAACAAGGTACTTTGGTTAAGCATGGGAAAGTGCCAGCCCACCGCTTTACCTTTATCCGTGCGAGGCCCACTGTAAGGTAAAATACGCTCTGTTACTGGGCTAGCCTGAGTATGACCATAGGGAGAGCGCTCTGAGGGCGCTTCAAAATCGGGTCTAAATCGATAATAACCTTGTTTAGTCAGATGAGCGTGTTCGTATGGACTTTCGATGCGTGCCGCGAAGAACTGAGGTAAGTTTTGCAGTTCAATCTGTTTAGGGCGAATGGGCGTTTCTCTGGGGATCGCAACGGCGAAGTTAGAATATTCTAACCCTGATCCATCACTTAGACTACTGGCTTTGTGCTGTACACGTTGTAGTCGGATGTCACCTGTTGCAAGCTTATAGCCAAGGTATCGACGGCTTTCAATCGTTAGAGAGTGGCCTGCGGTTAACCGAGGCTGATGACTAACAATTTCGAGTATTAGGGCTTTTTGATTCGCGTATTGCTGAGCATACAACGCCCGTTGCGCGGCTTCAACGTCGGGTCTCGGTGGTGTAAATTGCTCGTGGTTAACCTTTTCTCGCGGGGTTAAACTGTGCTGTAAGGCATCCGCCTTGCCTGTGTGCAGCAACGCATCATTAGTGGCCGCGCCGTATCTAGCAGGAACGACGTTGAATTCCGGTAAGATACTCACAATTCGGTTACGTCGATGCGACGGCGATAAACCCGATACACTTTGTACCCATTCGATATTGGGCAGGTATTTTGATTGATACGGAGTATTGGAAATAATCAGCTGTTCATGCAGAGGATCAGGGTCGTGGTTAAACCAAAAGTTCGCCCCGATCTCCGCCAATAAACGCTTAAGAAAGTCATAATTGCTTTCTTGTACTTGCAAAAATGGGCCTTCGGGGGCAATCACTTCATCCACTTGCCACGTGATCTCATATCGGTAATAACCGATTTCTTCCAGCAGACGATAGACCAACTCTTTACGAGACACATGCATCCAAAGCTGAGTGCGCGTTTGCAGTGTCCCACGTTGCAATTTATTGGTAAGCGTTAGCGTCCATGAATGACGCCCGTGATCCCACGATTCATGAATTTCAGCAATATCACAATGCCACCAGCGCTCGGTATCGCCAGAACGAAGTTGCAGAGACGCAAAGGAGCCAATTAACGATCGAGATTCATCACTGGCAAAGCCAGACGTCAGTCTACTGGAAGTGGTAACGGTGAGATCCAAACATTCATTGACCGCTTCGGTGCCGTTTAACGTTTGAATTGGGAAAATGCCAGAATCCAGATGCAGAAAAATCTGGGTGCGAGAATGGTCTGCCAATGTGATGTCCTTATTCTAATGTGCTTTAACTGAGCGAAATAAGTCAGCGTTCAAAGCATCCTGCTTTGTGAATTGGCAGTTATTCTATCGGCAAGCCAAAAGGAATGGTAGTGTTTTCTTACCCCATTCCTATGGCGACTCAAAGAAGAAAATCTCGGTAAAAAACTAACTCATCACACGGGAAGCGGACACAAATTCGCAGAGTTTTTGTGTGTCGATGGCTCTGCACACTTCACTTTCGGCCATTTTAAAGACAGGCACATCGTCGGCGGCAAACATGGCGTTGATGACCGCTTCTTCAATGGATTCCACCACAGCAAGGTAGAAATCGTCAAATTCCTCATCGTTAAGGTAGTCCATCGTTTGGTGTGATTCACTCAATTGCGGCATGTTTTTAGAATTTGCCGTACTGAACGCTAAAAATATATCACCGGAATTATTGCCGCCGGGTGAGCCATTACGCCCAATGCCTATCGCGGCACGTTTCGCCATGCGTTTTAATTGATGAGGGAGCATGGGCGCATCCGTTGCAATAACAACAATGATAGAGCCTTGTTCATGCAAAGGGTGAATAAGGTTTTCGTTGTCATGCAGCCCAAACGGAGCACCGAGCACGTTAAACCATTTTCTAACCCCGTGATTGGCCTGAACCAAAGCCCCGACGGTGTATTCACGATCATCAACCTTAATGAGTCTTGATGAACTTCCAGTGCCACCTTTGTAATCATAGGCGATCATCCCCGTTCCACCGCCAACGTTGCCCTCTTGAATCGGACCACTTTGCGCATCATCAAGGGCATCTTGTGCATCTTGTTCAGTTACGTGCATCGCATTGATGTCGTTTAAGATCCCATCAAAGGTTTCTGCGACCACCGGCATCGCCCATAAATGATGCTCTGTCCACGCTTCTTTATACTGATTGATTGTCCATTTCACGGCAGCGTGATGGGTAATGCCGACAGCATGAGAATTTGTGATCATGATCGGGCCTGTAAAGTACCCCCCATCTTGAATCCAATGAGTTCCGGTCATTTCTCCATTACCATTTAATGCATACATTCCTGCCCAAACAGGCTGCGGCGTGTTGCTTCTTCCGCGAGGTAAAATGGCCGTAACGCCCGTTTGTTTTTGCGATGAGTTTTCGTGATCAATCAGTGTTTTGTATCCGACTTGGACCCCTGCTACATCGGTAATATTGTTATTCGCGCCTGTTTTCCCTGAAAAAGGCAAACCCATTTCACGAGCTCTTAATTTCGTTTTCATAGATACATCCTCAAGAAAACTGAATTCAATTAACTTTCTTTGAACGGAAGTAGATTCCAGCACTGGCGACGACCACCGAGAACAACAACATCATGGTAGCGATGGCGTTAATTTCGGGTTTAATGCCTCGGCGAATCATACTGAGAATAAACACAGGTAGCGTCGTTGAATCGACACCACTGATAAAGTAAGTAATAACAAGATCGTCCATCGAGATGATAAAGCTGAGTAAGGCGCCGCCGACGACACCCGGCAAAATTAGCGGCAATGTCACCTTTCTAAACGTGGTTATTGCATTGGCTCCCAGATCTGAAGAGGCGTATTCAATATTGGATGACATCCCACTTAATCGCGCACTGACAACAATAAACACATAACTCGTCAAAAACGTACAGTGGCCAATAACAATGGTAGTGTTGCCAAGCGAAAATCCCGCGCCAATAAAAAACACTAAGAGCGCGATACCCAGTACGATGTCAGGCATCACCATAGGAACAAACATCAACATGCGATAAAAGCCTTGAAACTTAAACCGATACCGAGCAACCGCGAGCGCAGTCGATGTTCCTAGAACCGTGGAAATGGCCGTCGCACTGAGCGCAACAATTAAGCTGTTCACAACTGCGTTTAACAACTGATCAGTTGAATCAACATAGCTGGCACTGTCGTTCAAAGACGTCGAAAAGCCAAAGATGCTGCGATACCAATCTAAAGTAAACCCATCCCAAATCATGATATTGATCGGGTTTGCATTAAATGAATAAAGAACAATCAGTGCAACTGGCGCGTATAAAAAGATAAAAAATAGAACGCCATAGATAGATAACAGGCGACTCAATATGGATTTCTTGTTCATAAATGTCTCCTATAGAGCAATGGCACTGTTTTTAGCTTTGCGTAAATACCAAGCCAGAACGATCAACATAAAGAGAATAATCATCATGGATAATGCCGCTCCAAATGGCCAATTTCGCGCGTATAAGAACTGCTGCTCGATCATGTTTCCTATCATCAGCACTTTGGCACCGCCCAATAAATCAGGCACAACAAAGTTTCCTAGACTGGGGATGAACACCAAGATCGAGCCAGCAATAACACCGGGAAGCGTAATCGGTAGAATGACCGTTAAAAAAGTCTGTAGATGAGTTGCGCCTAAATCCTGCGATGCTTTGATTAAGCCTTTGTCTATTTTTTCAACATTGGTGTAAATGGGGAGAAACATAAACGGAATGAAGATATAAACCATACCGATGATGACCGCAGAACTTGAAAACATAATGTGCAAAGGCTCAGACAGCAATCCGGTACTCATTAGGAACTGATTTAAAAAGCCAGAATCTCTCAGAATAAGAACCCACGCATACAACCTTACGACCATACTTGCAAAGAACGGCAATGTAATCAGAAACATACACAACGCTTTACGCTTGGGTGAAAGCGTACTGACCCAAAACGCCGCAGGGTAGCAGATGATCAACGTTCCCAAGACCGTCATTAACGCCAACCCGATTGAGCGACCGAAGATCTCTAAATAAACAAAATCAAACTCTTCATAAAAACCGTTTGCCCAGCCAAAGATTCGGCCGTAATTCCAATGATAAAATGACCACTCCACCCCGCCATAAAGACCGGGCTCAAGCAAACTGTAGATTGCCATTATCAATAAAGGCCCGACAAAGAAAATGCCGAGAAACAATGTGGTCGGAGCTAAAAGAAACGCAAGAGTGAGATAAGACTTTGTCTGTTTCATAACCAGCCTCTCTAGGGATTCTTTTTGTTCGGGATGATATGAAGGCGCGAACGAGAAAAGAAAAGCCTTAAACGCTCTCCAATTTGTGCGTCAAAATCTTGATCACGTACTAGTGCTTTTACCGTCTTGCCATTATCCAGCTCACCCACCACTTGGAAATCCGTTCCTACAAAGGTGTTTTTTGTAACTCGAACGTCCAAAAATACGTCATCTGGATTTGTGGGTTTAGGGAACAAGTGCTCAGGGCGCAACAAAACGTCGACGGCATCTCCGACTTCGCCATTAAACATACTCTGATCCATGGCGATTTCAGCCCCTAACTCAAGGCTTGAGAAAGTAACACTCGTATCGTCCATTTTCGTTATGGTCACTTCGAACAAATTACTTTCGCCGACAAATTCGGCGACAAAACGACTTTTTGGCGTATTGTAGAGCTTCGCAGGCGCATCTACCTGCTCAATCTTGCCACCGTTTAACACCACCACACGATCTGACATCGTCAATGCTTCTTCTTGATCATGAGTAACGAAGATAAAGCAAATGCCTAATTCGCGTTGCAGCATTTTTAGCTCGTATTGCATCTTCAAGCGAAGATTTTTATCCAACGCTGAAAGAGGCTCATCGAGCAACAAAATTTTAGGTCTATTAATGATCGCTCTCGCCAGTGCGACACGTTGTTTTTGGCCACCTGACAATTGCTCAGGGGAGCGTGCTTCAATGCCAGACAAGCCTACTAACGTCAGCGCAGCAGCAACGCGTTTATTACGTTCGTTTTTTTCGACTTTCGCAATGTCTAGCCCATACCCAACATTGTCTCCCACACTTAAATGCGGGAATAAAGCATAAGATTGAAACACCGTATTAACAGGACGTTTATGTGCTGGCGACTTTAATAAGGATTCATCAACCAGCGCAATGTCTCCGGCATCGAGAGTCTCAAAGCCCGCGATAATATTGAGCAACGTGGTTTTTCCGCACCCAGATGGGCCGAGAAGCGTAATGAACTCAGATTCATCAATGGTTAGGTCTATGCCGTCTAGCGCGTTTATTATTCCGCCTTCCGGCGTAACAAATTGACGGAATGCCTTTTTTATTTGGAGAAGTGGCTGCCGGTTTGTCATTTACGTCTCGTTGGATGTCTCATTGAATAATTCAAACCCCTTTAGCAAACACCAAAGGGGCGGTGGAAATATAAGGCGACAGTACGATTATGATGTGCGAATTTTGGTCCACACTCGATCATACAACTTAATGCCTCGACCCAGCTCTTTAAACATTTGCAGCTTAGCCTTCATTTCTTTTGGTGGGTTGATGTTTGGATTGTCACGCAAATATGAAGGCAATAACTTGATCGCTTCGGTGTTCATCGACCCGTTGGTTTGCTGCTTAGTATTAAGTGCGGCAATCTCAGGCGTCATGAAAAACTCCATAAAGCGTTTCGCATTGGCTTTATTAGGTGCGCCTTTAAGCACACACATGTTTTCCTGATACATAGTTGCACCCTCTTCAGGAATAACATAAGCCAGTGTTTCAGGGTTATCAAAGACGTATAGCATCGCACCTACATACCATTGAGCTGCTGCGATGTCACCAGATTGCACCATTGGAATACTGTCGTATGTAAAAGCAGACACCTTGTCTTTCTTAGAGATCAAAAACTCTTGAGCGGATTTCAACTCATCTTTTTCGACGCTGTTTACACTCTTACCATCCATCATTAAGCCTACGCCTATAACTTCACGCATGTCATCCAGCATCGCAATGTTTTGGCCTTGATCAGGAAGTGCAAAAAAATCTTCCCAAGACGACAACTCGCTCACCTTGTTCTTGTTGTACAAAATCCCAACGTTACCCCATGCATAAGGCAAGCAGTACTCGCCTTTAGGGTCAGATTCTGCCGTTAAAAAAGAGGCGTCAATGTTTTTGAATTTAGGAGACTGGCTAATATCTGTTTTCTCAAGAAGGCTCAACTTAGCCATAATGTCTTGCATGTGAACAGACGGAAAAACAATGTCGTATCCTTTTGCGCCCGCTTGCAGTTTTGCCAGCATTTCTTCATTTGAAGAGTAAGTGTCTAACGTCACTTTTATCCCAGTTTCTTCTGTGAACTTCGTTAGAACTTCTGGGTTTATGTATTCTCCCCAGTTATATAGATTCAGCGTTTCGTCTGCGTAGGACATTGAGCTGAATGCAACAGACGTCGCAGCTAAACCCGCCATCGCGATTGATTTTTTGATTTTTCTACTCACTAACTTGGAACATAGCTTATTCATAAAATAATCCTTCGTTGGTTAAGATGACATCAACATTGACTAATTTTTATTCTAAGGAATGTTGTAATTCTTACAATATCAATTTATGTTAGTTTTCTAACATTAATATTTTCATAAAAAACAACGATTTATTTGGTATTGCATCTTTGTATCGAATTTTATGCACCAAAGAGTGAATTAGGTTATAACTTAATGCACCGAATAAATGCAGAAGCTAAAGTGAGGAGATATGGAAAATACTTTTTCGTCAAAGCCTGAGTACATAGCGACCAAAACAGCGCAAACCATACAAGCACTCATCCCCACTCTTAGCAATTCTGAAGCGCGGGTAGCGCAATACATTCTCTTGAACTTAGATTCCATTGCCTATGAAACCGGCGCATCGATCGCAGAAAAAGCCTCCGTTAGCCAGATAACCGTCAGTCGGTTTTTAAAGCGGGCCGGTTTTAAAGGAATCGCATCACTTAAGAGCACACTGCAAAAAGAGTTCATTCCCGTTCACCTCGATGCGTCAGAGGCAAACCTAAAAGAAAGCCGAAATAAAAATTCGGGGCAGCTCAAGAGTGAACTTCAAGCCATGGTACGATTGTACGAACAGTTTGAAACAGAAGAATGGGATACACTGGTTCGACGAGTAAGCGCAGCGAATAAAGTCTATGTCACCGGCTTTCAGAGTATTCGTGGTGCCGCCGAGGATTTTGCTCGGCGCTTATTACTGGCGAGAAACAACGTACAGTACCTTTCACCGCACGACGGTATGCTGGCGGAATGGATCGACTATCCAACATTAGGAGGCTCAAAGTACGATACTCTCGTTATCTTCGACGTTGTTCCCTACGCGGGAGAGAGTCAAAAGCTCTGTCAGCTTGCTCAGGAGTTGGGTATTCAGTTGGTCATCATCACCGATGAATTCTGTCATTGGGCAAGGCAATACAACGCGTGTTCCATTTATGCGAAATCAAAGTCTGGCTTGTTTTTAGAATCCACTTGGGGCTTGGTTCTGGCTTCAAACGTACTGGTTGATGCAGTGGCGAATAAATCGACAAAGGCCAACCAACGATCTAAAAGATGGCAAGACCTCTCTAAAGAGTTAAAGCTCTTTTAGAAAGGTCGAAGCCGATTACGGTGTCTTTTAAACAACACGCTAAAGAGTCCCTTCAATGAGAGACGCCTAAGAAAGCGCGTGATACTTGCTGTCTACCGCATTGATCGCTTTTACATTATTGGCAGAACGTCCATTTTCATCAAAGGCTTCCTGTAAAAATGCATCCGCGATGGATTTAGCCAACTCTTGACCAATAACACGAGCACCCATGGTAATAATTTGTGCATTATTTGAAAGCGCCGCGCGTTGTGCAGAATATGTATCATGAGTCAGCGCAGCACGAATACCCGGCACTTTACTTGCTGAAATCGATACACCAATGCCTGTGCCACACACAAGGATGGCTCTGTCGTATTCTCCTTTCAAAACCAAATTGGCCACTCGATCTGCTAGGTCAGCATAGTATTCTTCTGCACCAGTAGACGATACGGATTCATTTTTTACAGAGTACTTATCTTGCAAATAACTTACTAATAGGCTTGCGAGATCTGCCCCGGCACTGTCTCCAGCGATTGCAATTTTCATGCGCTTCTCCTTAATTGTTTTTGTTGGAATGAATAACTTGTGTACAGGCATTAATGATGTGTTTAAAACCGTCTACCTCCCACGCCGCACGGCCAATAAAAAGGCCGTCTATGTGTTCGCAGGCTGCGAGCTCTTTGCAGTTTTGAGCATTTACAGAACCACCGTAGAGACAAGCCACTTCGCGCTTTAAAAGGTGGTGAGCGTGAGCCTTTATTTCTTGATGTCTGGCATTCGCATAGCTTGGCGACGCCGACGTACCCTGTTCTCCAATCGCCCAGATAGGTTCGTAAGCGATTAACATAGGTGCATTACGCGCTTGTTCGGATAAGAACTGAAACGCCCCTTCAATCTGCTTCGCTAAATATTCACTGGCGCGACCACTCTCTTTTACGTCTAATGGTTCTCCGATACAGATGAGGGGGATTAAGCCGTGCTCTATGGCGGAGGCTACTTTGCGACCGACGAATTCATCCGTTTCACCAAAGAACTCTCTTCGTTCAGAATGCCCCAGCTCAACCAGATCCAATTGTGCGTCTTTAAGCATGAGTGGCGAGACTTCGCCCGTCCACGCACCGCTGGATTCCCAATGCATATTTTGAGCGCCGACTTTCACCGAACTCTGGCTAAGCTGGCTTTTTACTAAATGGATATAAGGAAACGGAGGAATGACAAAACGCTGAATGCGATCGTCACTCGGACTATCAAGCAGCGCTGTCGAAAAATCCAACGCTTCAGCGGAAGTCTTATTCATTTTCCAGCTGGTGCCAATCCAGAAGGTTTTAGGCGTGTGCATGTTTGTTATTCCTTTAGAGCGGCTTTCCGCTCCCTTTATCATGGATAAAAAACGTTCACCAGAGATCCAAATCAAAAACAGATCAACTAAATGAAGAAATCACCGAACATTTGATTATATAAAATCATTTCGATCATTTTTTCAATATTTTTAAAAATATATTTGATTATTTGTAATCTTTTGATTATTTTGATTCATATCGAATGTCTCTTTGAAGCAATAAAGAACACAAAGTACTGCACAAAAAATAAGAATAAGGATGAGAGTTGTGACCAAAATGAAAGAGCTAGCGTTTTATGGCGATGATTTCACCGGGTCTACCGATGTGCTTGAGAGCCTCAGCTTGCGCGGCAAAAAAACAGTGTTATGGCTACGCATTCCAACTTCTGACGAATTAAGCCACTTTGATGACTACGATTGCATTGGCCTTGCAGGAATAAGCCGAAGTAAAAGCCCTGAATGGATGTCTGCTGAATTGCCTGAGATTTTTCAGTTTTTAAGATCCGTACAGCCTAAGTATGTTCATTACAAGGTTTGTTCGACTTTTGATTCCAGCCCACAAAAAGGCAACCTGTCTAAAGCCGCAAAAATCGGTATTGAAATACTCTCGCCTAGCTGGACTTCGGTGATCGTCGGTACGCCTAAAATCAAACGTTACGTCTGCTTTGGCAACTTATTCGCAGACTTTAAAGGCACCAGTTACCGAATTGATGAACACCCTGTTATGGGTTGTCATCCTGCTACGCCCATGACCGAAGCAAATCTGATCAAACATATAAACACCTTGGACAAACTTGATTGCGTTTCCATGCCATTAACGCAATACCATACCGATTTGGCCAAACCCACTCTGCAACGCCACATAGACGAGAAAAAAGTCGTCGTTTTTGATTCCTATGATGAGGATTCCCATGCGTATGTGGGCGAGTTGATCAACACCTTCAGTCAAGAAGGCCTTCACTTCACGGTGTCGTCTTCAGGGTTTGAAGATGCGTTGTATTACCATCAGCCCATCAGCCAAACGAAGCAGGTAGAAAAAGCAAACACCATTTTGGCGCTGTCTGGTAGCTGTTCTTCCACAACCTCTACGCAAATAAGAGAGGCGGTTGAATTTGGTTTTTATGCCATTCCATTAGATCTTGAGCAAGCATGCTGCCCAATTCAACGGCAAACTTACTTAGAAGAAGTGACGTTACATTGCTTAAATCTGATTGCAAATAATCAATCACCGATTGTGTATTCATCGCTTGAAGAATCTCAACAAAGCGCTTCTTTAGACGGCTCTCTCAACGATCAGCAGCCCACCAGCGCTAAGCCTGAACAGTTTGATCGCTTACTCGGCGAGTTCTTGGGCGAATTAGCATTGAAGGTATTCCAAACAGGCAGAGTGAAGCGATTAGCCGTCGCCGGTGGCGATACTTCAGGCTATTGCATTCAAAGCTTAGGGCTCGATGCAATGACCTTTATTGCACCCTACTGTCCGGGCGTTCCTCTGTGCAAAGGGCATTCGAGCAACCCAGATATAGACGGCATTGAAGTCGCCTTAAAAGGTGGACAAATGGGCGATAAAGGGTTCTTTTGCGGGTTATTAACGGGGAAACAGCAACATGGATAAGTTTGTCGTTACCTATCGCGTCACCAGTCATCGTCCACTGTTACTCGTTGCCGAGAAAATTTGCAACGACCAAACAACAGGCACCTTTACCAAAATCCCAGAGCTGTCGGATTCTGGCACTCATTGCTTTACGGCTGAAATACGATCAATTGATGAAGGCTTCGACATCATTCACCAAGAGTATTCCGGGCTTATTCGTATCGCGTTTCCTGAAGACCTTTGTGGGTATGATTTATCGGCTATTTTTACGATTGCCTGTGGCGGAGTCTCGTCGATCAAGATCATTAAAACGCTCACCATTGAAGACATCAGCTTTAGCCCCAGTTTTATTGAGCATTTTAAAGGCCCTAAGTTCGGTATTGCCGGAACACTCAACAAACTCGGCTTAACTTCTGGCCCTATTATTGGTGGCATTCTAAAACCAAACATCGGGATTACTCCTTCGGACAGTGCCGATCTGGTCGAACAATTGGTGAGCGCCAATATCGATTTCATCAAAGACGATGAAAAGCTACAAAGCCCGCCGTATTCCCATGTCAAAAATCGCATTGACAGTATTCTCCCCATAATCGATAAGTGGCAACAAAAGCTCGGAAAAAAGGTCATCTACGCCTTTAACATCTGCCACTCAGACCTTGGCGAAATTGAGCGTAATCACGAATATCTGGTGAAACAAGGCGGAGACGCCGCCGTAATCAATGTTAATCAAATTGGTATATGCGGACTGGATACGCTTAACAAATACAGCGAAGTTATTTTGCATGCTCATACCAATGGCTTAGCGTTTAACGAGCGAAGCGACTGGGGCATATCTTTTCATGTCTGGCAGAAAGTATGGCGATTACTTGGCATAGATCATCTGCAAATCAATGGCATTGATGGAAAATACTGGCAAGACAACGATTCCGTCATAGAAGCCTTTCGCTCCACTGTTTCCCCTCTTGGAGAATTAACACCAACCTTGCCTGTATTTTGTTCAGGACAATGGGGCGGGCAAGTGCCTGAAACCTATCGTTGCACAGGCCAATCAACTGACCTTATGTATTTAGGCGGTGGCGGTATACACGGTCATCCGATGGGTGCTGTTGGTGGAGTGAAAGCCATTCGACAAGCATGGGATGCCAGCTTAAAAGATCAATCTTTAGAACAATATGCGTTAACGCATCCAGAATTAGCGCAAGCGATCACGTTCTTTAGCCAAAAGAATAAATAAAGACTTTAGCCAAAAAAATAAATAAAGGAGACGTTATGACAACAATATCTTTAATTGGCGCAGGCGGAAAAATGGGCATGCGCCTTTCTAAAAACTTACTGTCATCAGATTACCAAGTTAACCACGTGGAAATCAGCGAAGTAGGTCGCCAGAACCTAAAAGAACAGCTGGGCGTAGAGGCAATATCACCTGATGATCAAACCGCTGCATTGGAAAACTCGGATGTGGTGATTCTCGCGGTTCCCGATACCTTAATTGGAAAAATCGGCACACAAGTATGCGAGCATTTAAAAGCAGGCACCATGGTTGTTGTGCTCGATGCTGCCGCGCCATTTGCTGGGCATCTACCAAAGCGCGAAGATCTAACCTATTTCGTCACTCATCCGTGCCACCCCGTGATCTTCAACAAAGAGCTGAACAACGATGCCTTAAACGATCACTTTGGCGGACTGCACGCCAAACAAAGTGTGGTATCAACCTTGTTACAAGGCCCAAACAGCGCATGGGATCTTGGCGAAGACATTGCCAGAACCATTTATGCGCCAATCAAAAACTCATACCGAGTAACGCTGCATCAAATGGCCATGCTAGAACCTGGCCTGTCTGAAACCGTATGCGCGACCTTACTCACCGCGATGCGCCAAGCAATGGATGAAGTCGTTGCAGAAGGCGTGCCTTATGATTGTGCCCGTGATTTCTTGCTCGGTCACATGAATATCTTGTCGGCAGTCATCTTCGACGAAATCGAAGGACAGTTTTCAGATGCCTGCAATAAAGCCATCGATAATGGCCTTGGCAAGCTGCTTTACCCTGACTGGAAGAAGGTGTTTAACAAGGACGAATTGGCCCACAGCATTCAGTTAATCACGTAATACGTTTTATAAATTTAAGCCCAAACAAAAATAACAAAGAGGATAAATCCATGAAAACGATTAAATCTAACGTCTTTAAATGCATTGCTTTAAGCGCTGTTGTCCTATCGCCATTGGCGGTTGAAGCTAAGAGTTTAAACATTGCCTTTACACAAACGATGGATTCTCAATACGGCGCGGCAGCAAAAGCCTTTCAATCTGAGCTTGATAAACGAAGTAATCACGAATTTAAGGTTGATTTGAAGCCAGCGGGTGCATTGGGCGGCGAACGAGAAGTCATAGAAAGCCTGCAACTTGGCATCACTGCCATGACGATTTCATCGACCGGGCCACTAGGAAACTTTGACAAAGACGTGTATTTGTTCGATTTCCCGTACATTTTCAAAAGCTATGATCACGCCCATAAAGTATTAGACAGCAGTATTGGTCAAAATATGCTTAAGGGCTTATCCAACCATGGGATTAAAGGGTTAGCTTGGGGTGAAAACGGTTTCCGTCAGCTAACGTACAATGGCCCAGCCATCTTAAAACCGTCAGACATGGACGGCAATAAAATACGTACCATGGAAAACAAAGTTCACCTTGCGACATTTAAAAGCCTTGGTTCAGCACCCGTGCCAATGTCGTGGACTGAAGTGTTTACTGCGTTACAACAAGGTACGATCGACGGTCAAGAAAACCCGATTAACTTAGCGGTGACATCAAAGCTGTATGAAGTACAAAAACAAGCGTCCATGACGCAGCATTTTTACAGCCCTGCCGTCATCGCAATGTCTCAATCTTATTGGGATGGACTGTCTCAACAAGAACAACAGTGGGTGCAAGAATCGGCAAACGTCGCAGCTAAAGCCATGCGTGAATCACGCGCGAAACTTGAAGCAGAAGCGATGACCGAGCTGACAAAGCAAGGCATGACCATTCACACTGTTGATATCGAGCCCTTTATCGAAGCAACCGCACCGATCAGAAAGAAACTGGCAAGCGACATGGGGTTCACCCAACAGCTGGCTGACATTGAAGCAATGAATTAATCAAAACGAGGCTAACTGCATCTGCCGTTAGCCTTTTTTTAAGAGGATACTAACGTGACAAAATTTATTATTAAATTCAGTCGCCTTGTAACAAGCGTCGCAGTCAACACCTCTGCTTTGCTGATTGCTTTAATTGCTTTACTCGTGTTCTTTCAAGTCGTTACTCGCTTCGTGTTTGACTCCCCTTCTACTTGGTCTGAAATTACCGCAAGAATGATGATGGTATGGATGGTGTTCATCTCAATGGGTTGTGTCTTTAGTCGCGGCAGCATGATCACCATTAATTTTTTTGCTGATATTCTACCGGGACGGCTGAACACTTGGGCGCTTCGAATTGTTACCGCACTGGTGGTTGGCTTTCTTTTAATATTGATTTGGTATGGCTGGGAGATCGCAATAAGGGTTAAAAGTCAAAATGTCGCGATGCTCAATATTTCTGCCTTTTGGATGTATGTCAGCATCCCAATCGGAGCCATTTTAGCGCTACCTTCGGTATTAGAATGGCATCTGGTTAATGTAGAACAAAGTGAACCAGAAACACCTTCCGTTACCGCCACCCCTACCGCAGAGGTATAACCATGCCAACCGCTATTGTTACTCTCCTGTTTTCATTTATTGCCTTGTCTGTTCCGATCGCGGTAGCGATCGTACTTGCTTGCGCCATCGGCCTGTACTTTTTTAGCAACCTTCCCTTGATCATCATTCCACAACGCATGTTCTCAGGGTTAGACAGCTTCCCATTAATGGCCGTACCGCTGTTCATTCTTGCGGGAAACATAATGGGACAAGGCGGTGTGTCAAAGCGCCTCGTCACTTTTGCAAAATCTCTGGTGGGTAACATACAGGGCGGCTTGGCGATGGCATGTGTCATTACCAGTATGATCTTCGCTGCGGTGTCCGGCTCCAGTGTCGCAACAACCTACGCGGTCGGTGCCATTCTGTTACCCGCTATGATTCGCCACGGTTACCCCAAACCCATGGCAACGGCGATACAAGCCTCGTCAGCAAACCTTGGGATCATCATCCCCCCTTCTGTTCCGTTAATCATGTACGGGATCAGTACCAACACATCAATAGGTAAACTGTTTCTTGCAGCCATTGGTCCAGGGTTATTGATGGGCGCAGCACTTATCGCCATGGTCGTTATTTGGTGCCTAGTAACCGGTCAGGGCAAACACGATTCGGTTGATCGACAAAACCTCCTGACCTCATCAAAAGACGCGATACTCGCGCTGCTCATGCCCACATTGATACTCGGTGGAATCTACGGCGGTATCTTCACACCGACCGAGGCTTCTGCCATCGCCGTTATTTATGGTCTTTTCTTAGGCGTATTCGTTTATAAAGAAATCACCTTCAAGGACATACCCAAAATCCTTAAAGGCTCTGTGATCTCGACTACTTCGGTTATGTTGATCATTGCCGCTGCCTCTTTGCTGAGCTTTTTAGTCAGTCGCTCTGACTTACCACAAACCTTATCCGCCTACGCCAGTGACACGTTCACCACCAAATTGCAGTTTCTAATGGCGGTTAACTTATTGCTTCTTTTAGTTGGCATGTTTGTCGAAACATCCGCTTCAATTTTATTGCTCGCGCCGATCCTCACACCAATCGCCATTATGTTTGGTATCGATCCCGTGCACTTTGGTATCGTTATGGTCGTAAACTTGGCCATCGGAATGTTCACGCCACCGCTTGGTGTCACGCTCTTTGCAGCAAGCCAAGTTGCCGATATAGCAGTTGAAAAGGTCATATTGTCGACGCTCGTACCTTTGGGCACTTTGCTCTGTTGCTTGCTTATCATTACAATATTTCCTGAACTCACCCTTTTTTGGGTAAAATAGTCTTTTCGTTTTAAATAAAGGTCTTAGCTTTGAAAAAACAGCACCGGTACAAAGAAATTGTTGATTACCTCAAAGATACTAGCTTAGCGACGGTCGATGAGCTGGTTAACAAAATCGATGTTTCGCCTGCCACCATTCGAAGAGATTTAATAGACCTTGAACAGCAAGGCGCTGTAAGAAGAACCCACGGAGGGGTAACACTCAATAACTTCGTCGCCAAGCAACTCACGGTACAAGAAAAGAACACCCTATATACCGAAGAGAAACAAAGAATCGCAAAAGCGGCTGCAGAGTGCGTGACCGCAGGCAAAACCATCATCCTTGATGCGGGCACCACCACGATGGAGATTGCTAAAAACATCTCGCACATTCCATTAAGAGTGATCACGCCCGATCTCAGAATCGCTTTGTTTTTAAGTCAATTTAAACAAATCCAAGTCACCACGCTTGGCGGCGAGATTGACAGCTCTAGCCAGAGCTGTGTCGGCGAACACGCAAGACAGTTACTCAACTCCATCTACACTGACTTGGCGTTTATAAGTTGTAATTTTTGGAGCATGAAACACGGCGTATCCACACCGACCGAAGCAAAAAAAGCGCTCAAAGTCGACATGATCAACTGCTCAGAAAAAAGCATATTAGTGGCCGACAGTGGCAAATATAACGCCTTCTCCCTCTTCAAAGTGGACGATCTAGACGCATTTCATGAAATCATCACCGACGACGGCATGAATGAAGAAGACATCGAAGCCCTCGCCCCGCTCGCTGAGAAGTTCAAGATTGTCTAATAGCGGAGTCTGCACACAATCGTGAGGGGAAAACCTAAAAAAGCCACCAGATTTGCTTACTGGTATAACTCAAAATGTTCACCATCTAACCATGTTACTTGTGGAAGCTCACCTTGTTTAAAACAAATTGAATTGCCTGTTCTGGCTTCGAAAGGGAAAATGACACAGCTACCTTGAATTGCTGTAGCAGCTTCAGGGACTGCATAAATGCCTATGAGCTTGCCTGACAAATCTAAAAAGATAACCCGTTTACTCATACGCTGAGCGCTACCAAAAACAAATGAATAGTTATAAACCTGAAAAGCACCGGCTACTTTACCAAGCGGGCTAAACGTAGTGTTTTTCCCGCAAAACAAATTATCAGACTGAGCGCAAATATAATCATTCCCTGCGTTAGCAAACGAAGCAGTTAAAAAGAAAAATATGCCAATTAACAAAACGAAGAAGCGATTCAAGATATTACCTTTAATGCGGTTCAAGAATTAAAAGAATTAGGGTCAGATACCGTCTTGAATTTCAAGCATTGAACACTTTATTTTTGTCAAAAGGTTCATTGCTTTTAAGTACGCCATAGATGATATGAATTAGCTTACGCATCGCTGCGCCGATGATCACCATTTTGGTTTTGCCTTTCTTACTGAGTCGCTCTTTCAGTCCTTTAAGGGCTGGATTATATTTTAGTGCCACCATTGCTGGAAGAAAAAGCGATTTTCGTACATGTGCTGAACCTATCTTTGACATCGGCCCCCGACCTTTTATTGAGGTTCCCGATTGGTACTCACGAGGTGCAACCCCGCAAAATGAGGCTAACTTCTTAGCACTGGCAAACTTGTGAATAGCCGAAAAATAAGATAACACCGTTGCCATTGTCTTCGCACCAATGCCTGGAATTGAGAGCAAGAGTTTTTTCTTTCTCTTCAAATCTGGATCAAGATTAATATGGTCTTCAATCTCGCCACGTATGTTGTTGATGCGTTGTTCTAGCTCTTTAATATGCTGGTGAATATCGCCTTGCACAACCTCATCAGAGACGTCGAGTCGATTTACTTCTTGTTGCCTCATATCAATCAGCATATCGAGCCGTCTAACCATCGCTTTTAGCTGCCGAGTACTAAGGGGTTCCGGCTGCCAAAGATCAGGTAAAAGTGATTCACAGAACCGAGCGATGAGCGCAGCGTCTTGTTTATCATTCTTTATACGCAGCAGCTCACTTTGCGCAAAACCTTTTATTCGAGTTGGATTGACGACGCTAACCTTATGGTTTTGATCATACAAGTACTCAGCTAACGCATTTCCATAAACATTGGTGGCTTCCATGCAAGCATGTGTCTGTTCGACATCAAGCTGGTTTAGCCAATGAGTAAGTTTTTGGAAGCCTTCACGGTTATTTGTGAACGCTTTATGTTTCCATTTTCCAGAAGGTAAATGGAGCGCTACATCAAATTTCTTTTTTGAAATATCGATGCCGAGAGTGGAGGTGATGGATTGATTCATGTTTTACTAACCTTGTGAATACAGGCTTTGAATGCCTAAGATACCGTCCAGTAAGAAACAAGAAGGTGAGGGAATAATCTGACCCACAGGTTGAATCACCCAAGATGAAAACATCCTCACTCACCCAGCTACATTACGCTTGTACAAACATAATGTAGCTGTTGATCAAGATACAAGATGAAAAAAGCAGAGATCTATTTTCATCTGACCCTAATTCTTTTAATCTAACTATCTTAGAATGGGCTGAAACACTCTTTTAAGGATGAAACGCTTTATGAAAGAGCAATTCGATAAGTATATAGAGTACTTGCCGTTCGTCATTTTAATGGCGTTTATTGTATGGCGGCCGATGTTTGATTTTGCTACGCCGTCGGGCGAGCACGTATCCGCAACAAAACAGTCTTTAAAAGAACAGCCTCTTGCCGCGCAGTACATTAAGCATGGTGGTGATTCATCCCACAAGGTACACGGCATCGATGTTTCTTACGATCAGGGTGTTATTGATTGGACAAAAGTCTTAGAAACGGATGTGGCCTTTGTGTATTTAAAGGCGACGGATGGTATGACTTATACCGACCCTATGTTCCATCGTCATATGACGGCTCTCGCTAAGCAAGATACGCTGTTGTATGGCGCGTATCACTTCTTTGAAGCGGAAGATGATCCAGAGAAGCAAGCCGAAAACTACCTTCGTCAAGTGTCTGAATATTCCCCTCATTTGTTGCCAATGGTGGACGTCGAAGTCACCGAACATCAAGACCCAGAAGAGATTAAGAAAAGGCTAAAAGTCTTTTCCGATAAAGTGGAAGCGGCAACAGGCTGTTTGCCTATGATTTATTCGTATCGTAGTTTCTGGGATCTCGATATTGGGCCAAGTTTTGATCATCATGTATTTTGGTTGGCTGACTACGCAAAGAAGATGGATGCGCCAAAAAACGTGAAGAATTTAACCTTGTGGCAATACAGTGACCGAGGTTCAGTGAAGGGGATTACGGGGCCGGTTGATCTGGATGTGGTAACGCGTGGTGACAATGGCTTGGACGACATCCGCTGTGCCAAATAATATCCAGAGCGAACAAGTACACGAGAGTACAAAATAATACGAGCAGAGGGACGGATACGTGTCTAAAACAGAATTTTCTCAGTCTATGCATCGGTACGTTGGACAAAACAAATTCACGTTACTCAAGCTAGTCGCCTTGGTTGCATTTCTATTGTTGTTGCAATTCAATCAGCTCGTCTTTCTTGCAGATTGGTTCAAGATGTCGTCGCTTTATCTTCATAATCAGAGTTATTTGAGTTCCGTTCGAGCCGTGGCGAATACCGATATTCTGAACTTTACCGAGCTTTTAGCGGTTACTGAGATTGCGAGTAGCTCGACGGTTGGGGTGTCTTTCTTTGCGTCTTTTAATGTCGATATTGGTAATGTATTACAGAGCTTCGCTTCTTTGCTGGAGCAGGGCATCGGTGTTCAACTTGCTTCACTCGCGGCGCTCGAAATACTGGCGTTATTGAATGACCTTTCGTATTGGGTAAGCCCTTTGTTATTTAAGCTCGTGCTGTTAACGAGCATTTTATATTACGTTGCAAAATTGCTTTTACGGTCGCAGAGCATTTCTTCAACCTTGTATCATGTCGGAAAAGTGGCGGTTGCCATGTTCTTATTGGCGCACATTGCGTTACCGTACAGCATTCATCTTTCCTCACTGGTAAGCCAAGAACTCACACAAGAGAAAAGGCAAAACCTGTCTAACGTGTTACAGAATACGCACAATGAATTAGTTTCACATAAACAGCACACAGATTTTAAAGAACATGCTGAAGACAGTCTGCATTATCTTAAATCCATGACGAGAAAACACATTACCCACAAAGTATCGACCGTATCCAAACACGTTTTTACCAGCATCGCACTTAACGTCTTTGATTTGCTTATCATGCCAATACTTTTGCTGGTTTTGTTGTATAAAGGCTGTATGCGGATCATACCAGTGAATGAAATATACAGGGATGCAAAATCTGCTCTATAGACAGAATAGGAGAATTAGGGTCAGATGAAAAAAGTAGAGATTTTTTCATCTTGTATCTTGATCAACAGCTACATTATGTTTGTACAAGCGTAATGTAGCTGGGTGAGTGAGGATGTTTTCATCTTGGGTGATTCAACCTGTGGGTCAGATTATTCCCTCACCTTCTTGTTTCTTACTGGACGGTATCTTAGGCATTCAAAGCCTGTATTCACAAGGTTAGTAAAACATGAATCAATCCATCACCTCCACTCTCGGCATCGATATTTCAAAAAAGAAATTTGATGTAGCGCTCCATTTACCTTCTGGAAAATGGAAACATAAAGCGTTCACAAATAACCGTGAAGGCTTCCAAAAACTTACTCATTGGCTAAACCAGCTTGATGTCGAACAGACACATGCTTGCATGGAAGCCACCAATGTTTATGGAAATGCGTTAGCTGAGTACTTGTATGATCAAAACCATAAGGTTAGCGTCGTCAATCCAACTCGAATAAAAGGTTTTGCGCAAAGTGAGCTGCTGCGTATAAAGAATGATAAACAAGACGCTGCGCTCATCGCTCGGTTCTGTGAATCACTTTTACCTGATCTTTGGCAGCCGGAACCCCTTAGTACTCGGCAGCTAAAAGCGATGGTTAGACGGCTCGATATGCTGATTGATATGAGGCAACAAGAAGTAAATCGACTCGACGTCTCTGATGAGGTTGTGCAAGGCGATATTCACCAGCATATTAAAGAGCTAGAACAACGCATCAACAACATACGTGGCGAGATTGAAGACCATATTAATCTTGATCCAGATTTGAAGAGAAAGAAAAAACTCTTGCTCTCAATTCCAGGCATTGGTGCGAAGACAATGGCAACGGTGTTATCTTATTTTTCGGCTATTCACAAGTTTGCCAGTGCTAAGAAGTTAGCCTCATTTTGCGGGGTTGCACCTCGTGAGTACCAATCGGGAACCTCAATAAAAGGTCGGGGGCCGATGTCAAAGATAGGTTCAGCACATTTACGAAAATCGCTTTTTCTTCCAGCAATGGTGGCACTAAAATATAATCCAGCCCTTAAAGGACTGAAAGAGCGACTCAGTAAGAAAGGCAAAACCAAAATGGTGATCATCGGCGCAGCGATGCGTAAGCTAATTCATATCATCTATGGCGTACTTAAAAGCAATGAACCTTTTGACAAAAATAAAGTGTTCAATGCTTGAAATTCAAGACGGTATCTGACCCTGATTCTCATGCATGATAACCGACGACATTACTGGCTTCTTCTGACGTGTTCACTCATCTATTTTGAAGTGAAAATTTAGCCTATTAAATTAGTCCTGAACCTCTGCGTTTTACTTGAAGTGGGGAGTCATACCAACGCCGCAACAAAAGGCGAACGTTAGCGAGTCCAGCCCACAGCTTTTCGTGGGCGATTTTTAATTGCTTTGTTATGTGAGAACTTACGCATTTTTAGCTAAGCTGGTTGTATCTTAAATTATTCAAATAAATTTAAGCTATTGGATGGAGAATTATTTGACTCAGGTGCCGGTACTTTACTAAGTACTTCAGCTAGCCATGCCTCTGAGGTTTTCTGCAACTCAAACGAATAAGCTCCATGAGCTAATAATGCAATGTTGCCACTGGCGTTAGATCGACGATTTACAAACAATGGAACCCAGTTATTTTCATTGTTTTCTTTGGCTCCAGCCCAAGTACCGCCTTTACCTTCATCAGCCCTGACGACTAGGGCTGAGCTTGCAGTAGTATAAATGTACTTATTACGAGCCATTGCATTACCAACACTGAAGCCTGCTTCAGGATAAAAACTTGAAATTAAAACCAGCTTTTTACTTTGAAGGTATTTGCGCCATTTACTTGCTGTGGCCGCCTTTAAAAGGCTATCTGCCATAATACCAATAGCTGTGCCACCCGCACTAAGTGAGGACAACATGGCTGTTTCATCTACGCCTTGTGCTGCACCGGATACGATATTGATATTCTCTTTCGCTGCTTGTATTGCGATGTTTTTAGTAAACTCTTCGTCAATCTCATCAATACCGCGCGAGCCGATAACGGCTAAGCCACCTTGCTGAAGTAATCCTTTATTACCCACACCAAAGAATACCGGCGGTGAAATATAACGAAGCTGCTTTTTAAGTAGCTGTGGGTACACACTGTCTTGTCTGGTAATGACCCAAACACCTGCACGTTGCCATTTTTCTAGAGCTAACCCCATAGCAGCTTTACGACCTAATATCTCCGATAGACGATCAGCCGTAATTTTACCTTTAGGATCTTTCCATTTAGACAACACCTCATCAAATTGATGAAACAACGAACTAGGCGTGTAATTAAACTCATGTAGCCAGCGAGCAAAACGGCCATACTCTATTGCCGTTAATGGGCGAGCCTCACCTTTTTTAGGTTTACTAAAAAAGGTTGATAGCAGTAAAACCGCTTGTGTATTTTCATTATATAGGTTGTTTTGAGTATTCAATTTATCACTCTTTAATTTGATTTCGTTGACATAACAGCCATAGGAAATACTGGACCACATCCTTCACGTCTCAACAATGCCGCAATTACCGCAAATGTCCAACCTGAATCTGACGCATCATCAATCAGTAATACCGGTTCGCCTTCACGTACATTTTTTACTACAAAAGCACCATCAAGGTTTTTACAACGAAAATCACTATTTTCCATCCGTTTTTGTGGTGCTGTATCTTCTACTTTTATTACTGCTTCAACGCACTCTAAGCCAAGCTTTTGTGCTATTAACCCAGCAAAGCCTTTGACTAACTCAGGATAGTTTTGTGATGGCACATAAGTCACCCAGGTCGGCATAGGATCCGGCTGCCAACGATTGTTGATCATTGCAACGCAGGCGTCTGCTATTCTAGGGTCAAAAGCATGCGCTCGTTTGCCAGCAGCGGCTATTTCTCCCCAGCCAGCCTCTCCCCAATGACATAAAGCAGCGCCAGACTCGTGCTCTAAAGTATCTAATCGATATGGAAAATCATATTTTGGGAACCTAGTTGTCGCTTGAGCCTGCCCATTGCCGACTTGTTTTTTCGGAGGAATATCAATCATTGTATTCCCTAAAAATTCAACTGCTCGTTGCCCAAGTTCCTGAGGGTATGTCGCTTCAAACGCATTATCAGGGTCACAGTTTGCACATTTTCTGCAAGGTGAAGCAAGAGAATCGTCAAGTGCAGAGGCTAATACTTGCATTAAACATTGGCCACTTTGGAGATAGTCTTGAATTTCTTGCCACTCACCTGTTTTTCTATTTGATAAACGTTGGATCATTTCTGTGGGTAATGAATAAGCATTTATTGTCCGCTTATACAAAGGGCCCTCTTTAACAATTGGTGTTGGATATTCTGCTTGCAAAAATTTAAGCGCTGCTTCTATTTTCATTGGCGCATGATTAAGCTGTGCTTCTAAATCAGCTTTTTTAAGCCCGTCACAACTGTCTTCTTCTAGCAGATCAAGTAAGTCTCGTACTAGCTCTTCTTTAGGGAAGGCCTCTCTAATAAAGTAGTTTTGGATTTCTTCGTCTTCATCGCCAGAAAGCAATACACCATAAGCATCATTAATACTTCGGCCCGCACGGCCTACTTGTTGGTAATAGCTAACAACTGATCCCGCACTTTGATAGTGAATGACGAAGGCCAAATTACCTTTATCAAAGCCCATCCCCAGAGCTGACGTACTAACTAAAACTTTTATTTCGTCATTTAGTAATTGTTGCTCTAATTGCTCACGTTTTAACGTACTCTCTGCTTTAGTAAGCCTTGGAATTGAGCCTGCATAACCTTCTGCGGCTATACCGCAACTTCGGAGCCATGCTGCAACAAGGAAGGCGTCATTGATAGTTGTAGCGTAAACGATGCCAGTACCATCAATTTTCGGAATTGTATGGGCAAGCCAAGCCAAACGCTTTGAGCGTTTATCTAGATGTATATTTTGAAGATGAATTGATTCTCGTGTTAGTTGCCCACGCAGCAAATACACCTGTTGTCCTTCAACATGTAGTTGTTCAACAACATCTGTAACAACTCGTTCTGTAGCTGTTGCAGTTGTTGCTAATACTGGTGTATCAGCAATGTTCCCAAGTACTCTTGAGATACGTCGATAATCAGGCCTAAAATCATGCCCCCAGTCTGAGATACAATGCGCTTCATCTATAACAAAGAAGCCAGGGTTAGATGGTATTATTACGTTATCTATAAACTCTTGGTTAGCCAGTTGTTCAGGCGCAATAATTAATGCATCTAGTTTGCCGGCTAAAAATCGATCTTTATTAACATCATTTTGTTCTCGTGTTTGAGATGAGTTAACAGTACCGAGAACCACCCCATATTTTGCTGCAGATTCTATTTGGTTACGCATTAAGGCCAATAAAGGGGAAATAATAATAGTCGGGCCATGCCCTTGCTCACGCATCATCTTGGTTGAGATAAAATAAACCGAACTTTTACCCCAGCCAGTTCTTTGAACACAAATTAAACGAGAGCGTTGATTTACTATTGCATCAACAGATTCCCACTGATGCTCATGAAAGTTAGCGATTGGGCTGCCAACACCTTCCCTCAATAACTCCAGCGCTCTCTGCTGACTCATGTGTAATCCTTTCTCAATTTTTAACTATTTAATGCCTATGAAAAAAACTTAAGCTATCCGCACTGCCGATACATAGACATAGTGACTCCCCACAAGAGCTAGTCTCCAATTCCGTGGGTTAGTGTCAAACCAGAGCCATAATTAGTGTTTATACAACTAAATGATGGAGGCTAGTATGTCTGACCATAGCATATTATTTATCGGTTTGGACACTCACAAAGGGGTTGTCGAAATCGCTTATATTGAAGACTAACAGGCAGCATGACAACCCACGACATTATTAGCTTCTAATCATCTACTTTAAAGTAAAAATTTAGCCTATTAAATTATGCCTGCACCTCTGAGCTTTACTTGAGGTGGAAAATCATACCACCCCCCATAACACCAGTTCATTTGAGGTGCGGCGTAAATTGATCCGAGTGCTTGCGATTGTTATACAGTTACTCAACTCCTATAATTTTGAGCAACTTTCTAGGGTTTATTGCAATTGGCCCAATACTATATTCTTTAATAGAGACGGCACCATCAAGAATATCAACCCTGCTGTTTTGCATACTTTCTAACAATAATTTTTTATGGTTTACTGCTTCTAGCTCGGTTTTTAATTTATCATTAGCTAGGCTCTGAAGTTCGATTACAGATTTCTTCATTTCCAGCTGCTGCTCAAAAAATGAAACCTGCTGCTGGAGTGACTGTATAAATATTCTTGTTTCAATATCCGTTTTATCTGTTTTTGCAGGAAGGTACTCAGAATAAGGTAATGACAAGTAAAGATAGAGGGCTCTTTCAATTTCATCTTTAAGCTGGCCATCATTCTTTGGTTCAATAGTAAGAAAAGTATGCTCGCCCTTGTTTTCAGCAGACACGCTGGCCTCAATACCAATGCTTTCTAGTAGTTCCCCAAACCATAAAACATATTGGGAGCATACTGTTTCAAATCCTTTAGGAAAATTAAATATCTTAGAAACCAGACCAGAATGTGATTCCTTTATTAACTCATTCTCTAGCTTTAGATATTCTGACCTAGCAATGGTTGCAAATCCTTCGATTGCATGAATTATTATGCTTGATTCTATCTCTGTATGAACATTGATGGACACTTCATATTCATCATGAGTAACATCGACTCTATAACCAAGGTCTTGCAGTCTTCTTTTATAAAGTTCGACCAAAGAAAAAACTTTAAAGGGGTTTTGCCATTCTTTATATTCAAAAGTGATCGAGTAGCTTGCACTCAGCAAGCCATCTTTTTTAAACAAACCTATCCAGCTTAAATTATTAAAAGCTTCAGACTTATAGAACTCGTGAAAACCTAGACCATCAGGAAATTCATCAGATGAAGAGTTAGATAGCTGATTAATAATGTAATCTCCGCTGCCACCAGGCTCCCAAAAGAAACAATACTCTTCTGATTGATCTTTAGTAATCTTGTCATACAAGCCATTATTTAGATAAATGTGGAGGTCATCATCAACGATTTCAAACTTAATGCTCAAATCTCTCTCCGTGTATAACAATTAAGGGTTATACGGCGCACAGCCGCAGTTATAACCATCTGTTGAACTGCCGCGACTGTATATAGGGAATTTGCTTTTTTCATGATATGACCTCCCTGTGTCTTTGCGGTGTGTTTTCGAGTGCTCTTTGTCCTTAAGTCAGGCTAAGAAGACTCTTTTTGATCGTTTTTTATCATCTATCTTTGTAGTTTTACCCAGATCCTAGGTGATTGGCAAGCCTAACCAGTAGGAACATTGACCTGTTCCGTTTGATGTGTTTTTCGATTGAGGTGCGGGCTTCGTTGTTGAGAACGTAGTGGCGATTGGAGGTATGCTCGCTTGCAGTGCAAGTTATGTAGGTTTGTGCAAGTAATTGACCCCATCCTAACCTTCCCCTTGGTAAGGGGAAGGAATCTGAGATTTTTTCAGCTAAGGCAATGAGTTAACTGATTTAATATCGGTTAGTTCCGCAAGTACAATGTCTGTGCAAGTAATTGACCCCATCCTAACCTTCCCCTTGGTAAGGGGAAGGAATCTGAGATTTTTTCAGCCAAGGCAATGAGTTAACTGATTTAATATCGGTTAGTTCCGCAAGTACAATGTCTGTGCAAGCAACTGACCCCATCCTAACCTTCCCCTTGGTAAGGGGAAGGAATCTGAGATTTTTTCAGTTAAGGCAATGAGTTAACTGATTTAATATCGGTTAGTTCCGCAAGTACAATGTCTGCGTAAATAATCGACCCCATCCTAACCTTCCCCTTGGTAAGGGGAAGGAATCTGAAATTTTTGCGGTTAAGGCAATGAGTTAACTGATTTAATATCGGTTAGTTCCGCAAGTACAATGTCTGCGCAAGTAATCGACCCCATCCTAACCCTCCCCTTGGTAAGGGGAAGGAAATTGAGACTTTTTTAGTCAAAGTAATGCTTGCAATCGACTGACTCTAAACAAACTGCGCTGCCGCAAAGCCACTTGCCCAAGCCCATTGGAAGTTGTAGCCGCCTAGCCATCCAGTGACATCTAGGACTTCACCAATGAAGTAGAGTCCTTTTTGTTTTTGTGATTCGAAGGTTTTCGATGACACTTCGTTGGTATCGACGCCACCTAGGGTCACTTCTGCGGTGCGGTAGCCTTCGGTGCCGTTGGGTGCAACGTCGAAGTTTGATAAGTAGTGCACTAGGCTCTCTAGCTGTTCGTTGGAGACTTGTGCGAACTTTTGGCTTAGCCAGGTTAGTTCGGTTCGCATGAGTTCAACAAGGCGTTTAGGAAGTTCGTTCGCGAGGTAGTTTTCTACGGTCTTTTTGGGTTGCTCTTCACGCGTTTTAACAAGTGATTCTAGCGTTAGTTCAGGTGCGATGTGAATTTTCAGCGGTTCACCCGGTTGCCAGAAGTTGGTGATTTGTAATATTGCGGGGCCGCTGACTCCTCGGTGGGTAAAGAGCATGGGCTCTTTAAAGACGGTTCCACCTGCGGTTGCTTCTATGTCACACGCGACACCGGACAATTCCGCTAGCTGTGCTTTGCGATCAGGTTGTGCGGTGATCGGCACTAAACTCGCTCGTGTTGGGTAGACACTGTGCCCGACTTGCTTGGCAATCTCGTAACCGAATCCTGTCGCACCCATTGAGGGAATCGACAAGCCGCCTGTCGCGATGACGAGCGATTCGCACTGTATGTCTGTTTGTGTGTTGTTCTGATTAATGGTGAGCTTTGCGCCTTGTTCTTGCCAGTCGATAGACTTTACGCTGGTATTTAGTCGCAGCTCCGCCCCTGACCATTCCAGCTCTGTTAATAAGATGCTTAGTAGGTCTTTTGCGGAGTCTTTACAAAACAGTTGCCCCGGCGTTTTCTCAACGTAGTCGAGCGCGTGTCGATCTACCAGTTCAACAAAATCACTGGGGGTATAACGCTTTAATGCTGAAATGCAAAAGTGAGGGTTATGACATAGGAAATGTTTGGGTGAGGCATCCATGTTGGTAAAGTTGCAACGCCCTCCTCCTGACATCAGAATTTTCTTACCGGCTTTATTAGCATGATCAAGGACAAGTACTTTTCTTCCTCGATAGGCTGCGTTTGTTCCACAAAATAATCCAGACGCGCCCGCACCGATAATCACAACATCAAACTTTTCCACATAACCCCCAATCTTATTTAAGGCGGCATTATATCGGTTCATACCGACAAAGTAAGCGCAATATCAATAAAAGTGCATTGGTTATGTCGAGATATTGACTAACACTGGATACGCCGTTTTTGGATAAAATGAATGTATCGAGGTATTTGACAGCCGAAAAAAGCCAACGCTTGTGCACAATTTTTCCTCTCTATTACCTTTCCACAAAAGCGGTGAAAAAAATTGTGGGAATCTTTGTTTTTGTTAATTTTTTCAATTACTTAAATTTAATCAAGAGATTTTTTATTTTTTATTTCTACTTATTGACACAGATCGATAGAAAAAATTTTGTAGAAAATATGAACAAATAGGTTGCCAAACAACACTGTATAAAGCTACAGTACTGTATATCCAAACAGTATTTATATTTTGTCGGTGAGGTTTGTAATGTCTAGCATGATCCATTTACCCAAAGTAAAAACGTCTCTTCTTCTCGTTGCTCTTATTGCTGCGCTTTATGCACCGGTAAAAGACTTAATTAAATTTGGTCGTACACAGGTCGCGACGGAGAACATTTCGTTAGGAAGTATTTCGTTTGGTAACTCTTACCCTTGGCAGTCCGCTCAAAATGTTGGGTTTGTAAAAGCTGCAGCCTCGCTTTCTTCCCCTCAAAAGATCTTTACTAAGTTGGTATTCGAAAATCCAACGAGCGAGGTCGTCACATATCGAAAAGTTTGGTTGACGTTTACCCATGAAAACGGTGCAGAAGAATACACAACAGATTATTCACTTTACGATCCTAACACTCGCCAACGTCTGATCGGCCAAAGTGTCGAAGTGGGCCCGAATAGCAAAGTAGAAGTCTTGGCTGCGTACCGTTTTATCCCAGGTTATCGTTCTGGAAAACCTGAATCTGTTTCTATTTCTTGGGAGAAGGAAAACAAAATGCGCGGCACGGCATGCGACTATTCCCTTCCTCAAAATGCGATGAGCAGTTTTAATAAGCAGTGTTTATAGGACATTCTGCAGTTTTGGAGTTCATATACGCAAAGTATAAATAATATTTATTCGCGATATCATTTCTTAACACTTTAGCTCAAATTGAAAGGATCAAATTATTGATAATCGTTTTCATTTTGAATACTATGGCTGAACAATTAAGCCAATGGAGCGCAAAAAGTATTATGAAAAAGCTAATTACTCCGGTTGCTGCCTGTGTAGCGGCTGCATTACTTACAGCCTGTGGTAGTCAATCTCTAACGGACTCGTCTAAATCAGTCAGTGCAGAAGCGGTTGTTACTCAGTATGCAGATATCGCTGAAGCAATCTACGGCGACTCGTTAATGACAGCGAAGACGTTACAATCTGGTGTTAATGCTTTCCTTCTTGATCCTACCGAAGCAAACCTTCAAAAAGTAAAAGACGCTTGGATTGCCTCTCGCGCTCCTTACCAACAAAGTGAAGTTTACCGTTTTGGTAACGCGATTGTGGACGACTGGGAAGGCAAGGTAAACGCTTGGCCTTTAGATGAAGGGTTAATCGACTATGTTGACTCTGAATCTTACGGTTCTGAATCTGACGTTAACGACCTTTACACTGCCAACGTAATTGCCAACACTTCTTTGATGATTGGCGGCGAAAAAGTTGATACCACATACATTACGCCTGCTTTGATCAGCGATGTACTTCAAGAAGCAGACGGCGTTGAAGCAAACGTTGCCAGCGGTTACCACGCGATTGAATTCCTTCTATGGGGCCAAGATCTTCACGGTACTAACCCAGGCGCGGGTGAGCGTAAAGCGACTGATTTCGATCTTGCTAACTGTACAAATGGCAACTGTGATCGCCGTCGTGATTACCTAAAAGCAGCGACTGATCTTTTGGTTTCTGACCTTGAAGAGATGGCAGCTAACTGGAAAGTTGGCGGCGCGGCGCGTGCAGAACTTGCTGAAAAAGGCACAGACGGTGGCCTAGCAACCATGCTAACAGGCATGGGTAGCTTGGCGTATGGCGAGCTTGGTGGCGAACGTACTAAACTTGGCCTAATGCTTCACGATCCAGAAGAAGAACATGATTGCTTCTCTGATAACACGCACTGGTCTCACTACTACGATGCAAAAGGCATTGAGAATGTTTACTTGGGCAAATATCAACGCGTTGACGGTTCTTGGGTAGAAGGTCCTTCTCTTTCTAACCTTGTTGCTAACAAAGACGCTGCGCTTGATGTAAAAATGAAAGCTCAGCTAACTAAGACCGACGCAGCGGGCAAAGCAATGACAGAAGCTGCGGCTCAAGGTCAAACCTTTGATGTTCTGATCGCAATGAACAATGAGGCAGGTAACGCGATGGTTCAAAACTTCGTTGATCAATTGGTTGCTGAAACACGTGTCACTGAAGACGTTATTCAAACGCTAGGTCTACAAGACATCGCACTTGAAGGTTCTGACAGCTTGGACAATCCAAGCGCAGTCTTTGAGTAAGAAGTAGCGAATAAACAATACGTAATAGCGAATCAATTTTTGCTAATACTATTTTCGAAAAAATATACTTCAAAAGAATATGCTTCGAAAAAATATACTTCGAAAGTAGGACAACTAAACGGGGTTTAGTTGTCCTAATAAACCGTGAGGTTAGACTAATGTCTTCCTCGCGGTTTTGTTGTTTTTAAGTGGACCGTTACATGCACAACCAATGTTTAGATCATTCTCTGTCTCGCCACCTCTATAAACTGAGTGTCGATGCAGTAAGCGTTGCTGCCCCAGCGCTATTGGTTACCTTATCGGCGATGTTATCGTTTTCGGCTAACGCTGAAAAAATGTCTTATACCACTCCGCTTTCTGGATTATCCGCTGAAGAGAAATTAGATTTTGAGCTAGGACGGAGTCTGTTTGAGCGATTCTGGGTCCCATCACCTTCTTCAACCACCGCAAGTGATGGATTAGGGCCTATCTTTAATGCTCGCTCTTGCCACAGTTGTCACATGAATGGAGGTCGTGGTCACGCACCACAAGAAGGTCAGCTTGGCTCTCAAGTCCCCTCTTTTTTTGTTCGCTTAGGCAATAAAAATAGCCCTAAGACAGGAATTCTTGGCGATGCGATGTACGGTCGTCAATTTCAGCAATTAGGGTCGTCTGCGGTGCCTTCCGAAGGCGACTACACCATACATTGGAATACAAAGGTCGAAACTTTTAGTGACGGAACTCAGGTCACGCTTAGAAAGCCCTCTATTAAATGGACAGCGAAACACTATGGCGAGTTTGAGCCAACTACAGGGATCTCTTTACGCGTCACACCACCGCTTGTTGGTATGGGGTTAATCGACGCCATTGATGATGACACCATTTTGGCAAATGAAGATGCCGATGACCAAGACAACGATGGCATCAGCGGAAAAGCCAATTGGGTGTATGAGAATGGAACACGCGTGCTGGGGCGCTTTGGTCATAAAGCGCATGTTTCTGATCTATCCCATCAGAATCAATCTGCGTTTAATGGGGATTTAGGCTTATCCACCCCGTTGTTTCCAGCACCTTCTGGCGGTTGCACACAACAACAAGTTAAGTGCATTAAGGCGCCGAATGGCAACACGCCCCACATTGATAATTTGGAAGTTGGACACCTTCAGGCAGATCGAGTTGACGAGTTTGTCGCGCTGTCTCGTCCACCTGCAATGAGGAACCTAGACAAAGATTGGTTTGTAAAAGGCAAAGCCATTTTTGATAAGCTCGAATGCGGCAGTTGCCACGTTCCTAAGATGACGTCGGGCACAGACGCAAAATACGATGTTTTGAAAAGTCGCCGTTTTTACCCATTTACCGATTTACTCTTGCATGACATGGGACCAGAATTGGCGAACGAATTTCCGGTTTTCAACGCTGAGCCAACAGAATGGCGTACCGCACCACTGTGGGGTATCGGTTTATCGGAAGCCGTATCAGGACGAAAAGGGTTTCTTCACGACGGTCGAGCGGCAACGATTGAAGAGGCTATTTTATGGCATGGAGGCGAGGCTAAGCCTCATAAAGAGGCCTACAAAGAACTTAATAAAGCCGAACGAAATCTATTCATGACGTTTTTGGAGTCGTTATAACCATGTTATTTAGTCGTCAAAAGAACAGGCAGTCTCATGTATTGACCACCGCGCTGACCGCATCTCTTATTTTTAGTACAAACGCGTTTGCTGATGATTGGAAGTCCACTTTATCTGGGATCAAAGAAGATCAAATCGCGCCAAGTTATCAAGCGTTTGCAAACAGCAGTCAGGCTTTATCTAACCGAATTGAAACACTTTGTCAGTCCCCTTCCGCTTCCGCCCTTGCTAAAACTAAAGATCTTTTTGCAGCAAACGTTGATGATTGGCAAGCCATTCAATGGCTGAATTTTGGCCCTGTTACCTATTTCATGCGCTATTACGCGTTCCAGTATTGGCCAGATAAAAAAGGCGTCACTCAACGACAACTACGCACCTTGAAGAAAGATCCTAGCGTAATGGATCAACCTAAATTCTGGAAAGCTGCCAGCATCGCGGTTCGTGGTTTAACAGCAATTGAGTCACTTTTATACCGAGCTGATTTTAACCCTGTGAATAAACCTGCTGATTGCCATTTGTTAGAATCAATCGCGAAGCACCATGCTGAAACCACGCAGTCGGTTTACAAACAATGGAGCGACAGCGCGGTATCTGATTGGGTCTTTATGGAAGAAGGCAGCACAGAGACAGCCGACAAGCTGGCAATGGAGCAAGTGATCCAGCAATGGCTTGAACACATGTCGGTCGTGAAAGATTCAAAACTTGAAACACCAATCGGCTATAAAGGTAAACCTAAGCCTAAATTTGCTGAGTTTTATCGCAGTGACCTTGCACTTGCTTCTATGCGCACTAATTTGACCTCGTATCAAGCTCTGTATCATTCAGGCAACCCGTCTCTCTTTGCTGTAGCACTTGAGCAGAACCCTGAAACGGCAAACGCATTAGATGAGCAGTTGATCAAAAACCAAGAATTGGTAGGTGACCTACCTGATAACTACTTTTCAAATCAGTTATCCCATGAAGAGAAAGTGGCGCTGGCTCGTCCATTGGTGTCGTCGATTTCTCAGTCTCAAACCCTTTTGACAAAGGTTGTGACGGAGTTAGGCTTTCAGATTGGGTTTAATAGCCGCGACGGGGATTAATCGTCATGCTGAATCGACGTAATTTTTTAAAAGGCTGCGCTTTAAATGGCAGCCTTCTCGGGCTCGCTGCACTACCAACCTGGCAAACTGCGTTTGCTTCTATGACCACGGATCAAGAACTGTTTCTTTCCGCTTTTAGTAGACGCAATGCAGAATTAGAACAATCACACTATTTCGGTTTGTTCGACGCTCACGGCAAGATGATCTGGGAAAAAGCGCTACTGGATCGAGCCCATGCTCCGGTTGTTCACCCGACACAAAGCGTGATTGGCATTGTCGCTCGGAGGCCAGGCTATTATATGGACTTTTTCGAGGTGGTTTCAGGCGACCGAATCGCTCGAATCGAGCCAACGGAAAAGCACCATTTCTACGGCCATGCTATTTTCAATAAGACGGGTGACCGTGTTATCTCTCAGGAAAACCACTTTTCTACCGGCGAAGGCCGCATTGTTATTCGAAGCTGGCCCGATGCAAACATTATTGCGGAATACAAAAGTAACGGTATAGGCCCTCATGAATCCGTGCTTTTGGATAACAACACACTTGTCATTGCCAATGGTGGCCTCAAAACGCATCCCGCCCATGATCGCGATGTTTTAAACTTGGATACTATGGCGCCCAATGTCACCTATCTATCACTTGAAGACGGCTCCGTGATTCAGTCCGCCGACAATGGTAAGGATCTTCATCAGTTAAGCATTCGACATTTGGATGTAAATCCGCAAGGTATCGTGGCGCTTGGTTTTCAGTATCAAGGTGAAAAATGGGATCAGGTTCCTTTGGTCGGTATCTCTTCTTTGAATAGCGATAAGATCGAGCATTTGCCCATGCCAGAGGAAATACGACAACGTTTTAAGCAATACTGTGGCAGCGTTTGCTTTGACAAGTCTGGTCAGTTATTAGCTATCAGTACACCTCGTGGAAACTTAGTCGCTTACTGGAATATAAATGAGCGCTCATTTTTGGGCGTAAATAATTGTCGTGATGTATGTGGCGTGAGCCAAACGGACCAAGTCGGTGCATTCATGCTCACTAGTGGAACAGGAAAGCAATGGCTCTCTGCGCCGTTGGATTCAAGCTTTTCTCAATTAAATCATAATGTTGACGTTTCTTGGGACAATCACCTGCGGCAAATAAATTTACATCGCTATGGCTAAAAAAATTGCTCGATATTGATAGTCACGCAGCATTTTTTTCGATATGGTTAGTTTCGCCTTTCTACCGGAAGGCCGATGTTGTTTTAACTTAGCTGTATATAAATGTTTGTCGAGTATCTGAAACGCTTTTTTTTGGTTAATAACCAAGCCCTTCGAAGCCACAATAGTGCGTTCGAAAAAAGTGCCTTACGTATTTTTTTATCTTTTACGTTGGTCGTTTTTGCAGGGCTAAGTATACAAAGCTGGCTATACTGCGACATGAACGAGTCGCTGTGCTATGCCGTTTTAAGCACCCTATCTTTTGGGGTGCTTTGCGCGTTGTTGTATCTTAGCTGCACCAAAACCAAGCTTGCGGCTGGGGGCTTTTGTCTGCTTCTTTTTGGCATCGGTTTGTTTTTCCTATTTGAGGAGAGCGAAGTCGTTGCGTTTAAGTTCGGCATTGTGTCGCTTTACTCTTTGCCGCTTATCATTCGGCTCTTCTTCAGTTTCAGACATGCTCTGGTTGCCAGCCTATTAAATATCGGTACGCTCCTCTATTCGATCAATCTGCTTAATGACAATCTCGTAAGCTTGCCCTTTCAAGTCGCCATTCTATTAAATATACTGGTGTTTGGTTTACTGAATGTGGCGCTTCCGCTTGCTGTCTCGCGGGTTTTATATGCTCTTGAGATTAACGCTCAGCATATGCAGAAAATGTATCATCGCTTGAACCGCAATAACCTGCTTTATGAAGAAATCTTTGAGCACACAGGTACTCCGACACTTTTGTGTGACAAGCGAGGCCGAATCCTTAGGCTGAATAATCAAGCCGGTGAGCTGTTGAGTGCTAAAAATAAAAAGCGACTGGAAGGCTCGTCGATAAATAAATGGTTGGAGCCGATCAGTGATTCGGTCAATCGCTTCTTCTGGCAAAGCAACGCGACAGAGTGCCTCTTAAAAAGTGACAGCAAAATGTCCATTGAAGTACACCGTTCGCAACTGACAAACCACGGACACTATGTTCTTCATCTGCAAAATACGACGCACCTTAAGGCACTAACTCAAGAACTCGAAAGTACGCAGCTAACCAACTCTCGATTATCTCAGCTTGACCTCCTGACACGACTGCCGAATCATTTCTACTTCAGTAAATTGGTAAACGAACGCTTAAAATCACAAAGCAACCATTTTACTGGAGCCATGGTCATCATTAAGATCAGCCAGTTTAAGTTGTTGAATAAACAATATGGCAAAGACAAATCCAACCGTATTATTCTGAATTTCGCTAAATCTCTTCAATCTCGTTTGTCTGACCAAACTATTTTGGCTCGGTTACGTGGCGTTAAGTTTGCGTGCTTCTTACCGCTTGGCCAAACGTATTTAATACAGCGAAACCTATCTACTTTGATCAATTCGGCGCTTCCTAGCCAGCTTCGCATCGATGGTCATCAACTTAATATGGATTATCAAGTCGGCGTTGTGTACTTAAATAACGATGAGTCAACGGCGGAAGACCTGCTTGAGCATTGTGAAATGGCGCTCGAATACTCGACCAGCGCAGACCGCATTGCCTACTACGACAGAGAACTTGAACACAACTTGATGGAAGAGCATCAAATTGGTTTGAAACTTGTTCAAGCGATCCAAAACAACGAAATCGATATCTGGCTACAGCCACAAGTTCATTCTGATGGACAAATCCGCTCCTTCGAAGCCCTTGCCCGTTGGCGTACTGACGATGGCGGTTTTGTTTCTCCCGTGGTGTTTATCAAAATAGCCGAAGATTTGGGCTTATTGCCAAAACTCGCCGAAAACCTCCTTCAAGAACTCGTGTCCATTCTTGCGCAATGGAATGACGAACACATTCAAACGCCTGTTGCTTTTAACCTGGCTGGTCAAGAGTTAATGAACGACGCATTTTTTGCCTTGCTAATGTCGCTCACAGCGGAACACCCTTGGTTAGGTGATATGCTGGAACTGGAAATCACTGAGACCAGTCCAGTGATGACTAATCCACTTATCCATAAGCGTTTAAGAGCTTTATCAAGTTACGGCTACTCCATCGCCATAGACGATTTTGGTACGGGACAAGCCTCTTTAGGTCAGTTAGTCGATATTCCTGCCAATATACTTAAGATCGACCGACGCTTTGTTTCACCGTTGCCACAAGATGTACGTCACATTGATATCGTAAAATCGACGATAACATTAGCGAAATCTTTAAATATGAAGGTGATTGCAGAAGGGATTGAAACCAAGGATCAAGCGACATTATTGACATCACTGGGATGTGACACACTCCAAGGTTATTACTTCGGAAAGCCCTCTCCCATTGAGGAATGGACCGAAAACAGTCATGAGAAAGCCAAAGAACTGCGTATGGTTTACTAAAATGACACACGCAAACCGCCCGAAAACTCGTCCATTCCCACAGGTTACAAGTAGCCTTTTTACTACAATTAATAACGATATTTGATAGTAAAAACGCTCTATATTGTAAATGCAAAAAAATAATTTTATTCCTATACTGCAAGAGTATAAAATCGTTCTTATGAGATACATAAACGTAATATCTCTAATCTCAGCAAACGCAGTATAAAAATAAAAAGAGAGATTAAAATGAAAAAGCCTTTGTTAGCATGCATTATATGCAGCGCTGCCTTACTGACAGCCTGTGACGATAGCGTGATAGACAGTGATTCCATCGATCAATCTGCAACCGACAAAACGGTTGAAGAAACGCCAAAGTCGTATGTTACGTTCGATCCAACGAATGGCAAACTTTCCACTCCCACAGACATCTTAAAAAACTCAACTACCGGTTTACTATCTAACATAACGTCGTCTGGCGATATTTATGATTCATTGAGATCTCTCGACGGCTGGGGCCTTGGCTCTCCTTTTACGGTTGGCGTGTCCTTTCCAAGCAAAACCTATGGGAGCATTACCCTAAAATCGGATTCAGTCGCAGCGGCCGATGCTGTATTGATTCGAGAAAAAGACGGTGGTCGCTTAACCTATGGAACAGACTTCATAACAAAGGCAACATCCTCCGGCGTTACAATTGTTCCGTTGAAAGCGCTTAAAGAAAGCACAACTTATTACGTTGCCGTTTTAGATAATGTTACCGACTCTCTCGGCCGTGCAGTGGAATCATCATCCACTTACACAACGCTAAAAACAACGTTTCAAACCGCACCTACGGCTTTGACTGCGACTCAGACCGCGCTTGCTCAGCTCATACTGAATGCAGAGGGTCAATTCTCAAGTGACGTTAGTAGTGGTGATAGTATTATCTATGCGACTCAGTTTACTACGCAATCGGTCTCACCAGTGATGCAACATGTGATGGATCAGATTGACTCTGCAGCGCCTCAGATAAGCTCAGTGATTGACGTTCAAACCGCATTTGGTCTGAATAACATCACGATCTCGGACAGTAAACTCAGTACATTCCTCGTTGCATCTGGCCGCAGCTCGGCTGAAGCGGCAGCAGCCACTAGCTCCAATGACCCTACGGTTTACTTTGGCAGCCTAACAGTACCTTATTTCTTAGACACGCCAGAGGGTAATTCAACCTGCGAAACACAACTACAGGCAACCAGAACATGTGATGCGATTACCAGTAACTGGAAAGCCTCAGACGGCGGCACACTTAGACCAGCCGATGACAACCCTTTAAAACAGTCTGATGATTCTGTACAGGTGTTTATTACCGTACCAGATGGCACAATGCCAAGCTCTGGCTGGCCTGTTGCATTGTATGTGCATGGTATTACATCGTTCAAAGAAACGGTTGCAGGCATCGCAGGTAACCTTGCAGCACAAGGTATTGCAACGGTTTCAATCGATCTTCCTTTACACGGTGCTCGTAGCGTAGACTACGATAATGATAATGTCTATGACATTTCCGCAACCGATTCTGATAACGGTGGAGCTTATGCCAACGGTTCCTCATTGGTCTTCGCTAATTTAGGTGCATTGAGAACAGTAAGAGACAATCTAAGGCAGTCGATCTCAGATAACTTGTCACTAAGAATGGCATTAACAAATACCAGCTCTTACGCGAGCGGTAGCTTCAACCTTGACGGTAACTCAGTATCACTACTGGGTGTCTCTCTTGGAAGTATCATTGGAACAGGTGTTCTCGGTGCATCAGATGTATTCGATGGCGACCAGTCTAAACTAGATTTCGACTCTGCTGTTTTAACTGTCGGTGGTACTCAAGCGGCACCTATTATGGGGTATTCTAATGAGTTTGGGCCTACCGTAAAAACAGCCCTCAAGGCTAGCGATGGGTTTGCAGAATCTGTTGCGCCATTATTAGGCTACACAGGCACAGAGCTAAAGGCACTTAGAGACGGTACATCAAGTCAAAAAACGACCTATGACAGACTTGCAGAACTCGCCTATTCTAGTTTCCTCAGCTCTTTTGTCGCGGGTGCCCAGCAGGCAATTGACTCCGGTGACTCACTTGCGTGGGCAGCAAATGTGAGTAGCTCTACACCTGTACTGGTCACAGAGATTGTCGGGAACGGAACAAATTTATCAGATCAGGTAGTGCCGAACTCGACATCGTCCAATGGTTTTCCGCTTGGTGGAACCAATGCTTTAATTTCATCACTTGGTCTAACAACATACAGCACAGACCAAACAGGCTCTGCACTGAAGGCAGCAACCAAGTTTTTAGTTGGCCACCATACTTCTCTTCTCAATTCCAGCGAAGTAACAAATGTAACTCAAGATGCTAGCTCAGCACTTGCGGCAACAGTCGAAATGCAGACTCAAGTCATTACATTTCTAAAATCTAACGGCCAGCTTCTAGATATCACTAACTCTAACGTAATCCAGTAAAGGGTGTTGAAATCTATGGATACGCATAATAATCACAAAAATTTGGAGTCTAGAATGCAACTAATATACAAAGCAGTTCCTTGGGCGATTAGAGCATCTTTCATTTCAAGCCTAATGACCTTATCAGGTGCGAGTCTAGCAGCAGGTTTTGCTCTGAACGACCACTCAGCGACAGCATCAGGTAATGCATTGGCTGGCGCAGCCGCTTCTAATACAGATATGTCTTACAGTTTTTGGAACCCTGCGCTTTTCACTAACGCAAAAAAAACCAGTATTTACGTTTCTGGAGCCTACTTGTTACCGGAAATGGACGTCACAGTTAACTCCGCTACTAAACGAACGGGTGAAACAACGACGACTGACATTACAAGTGATGGAAAACCAAGCGGAGACATTGTCGATGAGACCATTATCCCCGCCTTATACTTTGCCATTCCTTTTAAAACAGGAACCGTACTCGGCGTTTCATTAAACGCTCCTTTCGGTTTATCTGGCGAGTATGGCGACGATTGGGCAGGTAGGTACCACTCTGCAAAAACAGGTGTTCAAGATATCGCGCTAAGCTTCTCCATCGCTCAACGGCTCACCAAATGGGCTTCAATTGGGGCAAGCACTCATATACATCAAGCAAATGTAAGGCTTGATGCTGCCGTTACCGATCTAGGCCTTGGTACTGGAGATGGCTACGGAAAACTAGAAGGTGATGATGTTGCCTTAAGTTACAGCGTTGGCTTCATGTTAGAACCTCTCAAAGGTACTCGTTTTGGCGTGGGATATCGAAGCGAAATCGACTTTACGTTTGAAGGCGATGCAGAATATTCGAATATTGACCCAACCGTTGAGTCGACTAGAGATATCGAAAATGCCTACTTGTACGATGAGCTCACTTTCCCATCTGTCTTATCAATCGGCCTAGAGCAAGACTTCGGTTCTAAATTCAAATTGGGCATTTCAGCGATTCGAACAGGTTGGTCAAGCCTAGATGAAATGAGAATTAAGTTTGGTGAAGGTCAAAACCCAGGCCGTCAAGGCGACTCCGTACTGACATTTGATTTTGAGGATCAATGGTTTTACTCAATCGGCGTTTCGTATGACGTGACTGAAAACTTAACGCTTAGAACAGGGATCGCAAAAGATTACTCTCCAGTAAAAGATGAGTATCGCTCAGCACGTACGCCTGATGGCGACCGCGATTGGGTTTCTGTTGGTGGCACCTATCGATTCAGTCCAGATACGTCTCTTGTTTTCGCTTACACTCATGTCGAAGTGGAAGATGTAAACCTTAATCGAACCGGTTCACTTGAAGAAGACTACGTTCGCGGCGCACTGAATGCTGATTACAAATCATCGGCTGAAGTGATATCGCTGGCATTAAACATGGCCTTCTAACGTCAACGGCCTAACTGACACATAAGATAATAAAAAACCGCTCGTATTCTTAAAAATACGAGCGGTTTTTTCGTTTTTAGCGGCTAGTTATCAGCAAAAGATATTCAATTAGAACGCCATTTACGGAAACATTTTATCGAACACGGCACAGTCACTATTGCGAGTGTCGGACTTTAATCGTGCAATCTTGTTTAACAAGTTTTGCGACGTTTCTCTTTGTTTAGCCGAAACGTATTGGTTTTTTGTGTTCTTGGTTAAGCTTTCTATGTATTTGGTTAACTTAGGCGTGCACGAATCCTCTGCATAAGCCGACATACTCAAGCCCATGATGACCGCCACTAGGCTCCATTTTTTAAACAACTTCATATTGGTATACCGTGTAAAATAATCTGTGTTAATTAAATCACAAAACCACGGCGTATTAGACGGTTCAAAAGGAAAAATAATGGATAATTCAATGCGGACTCGTTGATCTAATCTGAGAAGGCGCGAGAAAATGAAAATACATTGATTGGTGCATGAGGATGAAAAAAGAAATGGCGGAACGGACGGGACTCGAACCCGCGACCCCCTGCGTGACAGGCAGGTATTCTAACCAACTGAACTACCGCTCCATTTCTATAGCTTATTTAGAACACGCTATATAAACCATTATGTCTTAAGAACCGCGTTCATAAGATGGTAGGCATTATAGACATATAAATAATAATATCAACAACTTATGACACAAGAGATATTTACACAGCTACTGCACGCTTCAATACAGTGTTAAAGATGGACTCAAATGCTCATTTACCACTCAAGAACGCGGTTTTTCACATCGATTTTTGACTTTTTCTACTTCTTTTTTCGACTTAATAGCCCTTCATAGTCTTGAATCCCCCTGCTCGTAATACCTTATATGTAAAGTTACACAATCAAAGCTATAAAATAATAATAATTCTTATTATCATATATAGGTTAACGTCATGATTGAACGAGGAAGGCCATGATAACTCTTACCGTTGATGAGATTGCAGCGTTTGAACGCGTCAATCTAACCGAAGACAGTTGGGCTCGATGCGTGAGCCATCAGTTTGATGAAGATACACTGATTCACAACACCCACAAACCAGGACTGTATATTTCCGTTATAGGACAATGTCAGGGGCGAACACAGATTGAAGGAATGGATGCTGAACAAGATTTCAGCCATCATTATATGATGGCGCTTCTTGAGGGAGATTGCGACGACCCGATGTTTTTCCCAAAAGGCAGCTGGTTACAAATGCTGTCTATTATGGTGCCGCTGGAAACACTAAACGAACCTCAAATACTACCTCGGTACAAAGCAAAATTTATTCAATCGGTTCCTCAAATACGTCTGGCCGAGCTAGGGTTAGTGCCATTAGACATATTTCGTTGTTGTGACGCTGTTTGGCACTGTAAATATCAAGGTTTAGAAAGAGAGCTGTTTTTGAAAGCCAAAGCACACGAAGTAATGGCATTATTTCTACATCTACGACGTAAGGCTGCGGAGCAGGATGCTATCGACGTTCCCATTTATGACACCTCTCTTTCTGATAGCTCTGTTTATGTCAACTCTGCTTATGACCGTCATAAGCCCCGTCACAAAAAAACCAAACAGTGCCCCCAAACAACCGTTACGCCTCAGGTTCATGCGCGTATGCTTGCTCTCGTAACGACGTTAAGACAGGTTGAAAATACCTTAGATCAAGAGTGGCCGTTAGCAAAAGTAGCTCGTATGGCACAAACAAACGAAGCCTATCTAAAGAGCGATATTAAAGCGTTAGTCGGTACGACATTTCGCCAGTGGCTTATAAAAGCAAGACTAACATTAGCTTGTCGATTGTTGGCCGAAAACATACCCATTAGCGAAGTCGCTCAAACAATTGGCTTCAAGAGCCCCGCATATTTCGCGACCTTATTCAAAAGTGAAATGGGGGTATCTCCTCGCCTGTATCGAGAATCGCTTACCCATCCAGTTCAATCATAAAAACGACTTTCCTATTTGTATTTCGCTATTTGAATTCCGCTTTCCGTTAATAATATTCCGCTTATCAAAAACTCACTTTCCCGCTTTCTAGTAGGCTAGGGATACGTTTCTTGAATAAAGAAAACATACTTGGATAAACGGAGATGAGCTATGCCATCATCACGCGATAATAAATCATCGCATACGGTTCGTGGACTAAATACTGACAGCCACTTTTCCTTGCTTTGGTCACTGATTCGAGCCGAAAAAAATTGTTTTTCGCTAGGCTTGTTGACTGCTGTTGCGGCGTGCGTAGCGGAGGTGTCTGTTTATGTGATCATGATGCTCGCTGCCAATGCCGTTGCAGAACATGCGCCTCATACACTTTTTATCCTAACGGGACTAATGGCTCTGTTATTAATAACGCGCTTGGGCCTGTTAAGTTCGGCCTACTGGCTTTGCCATTTAGCAGCTTACCGCGTTGTGCAAAATATTAGAGAAGTCACGCTTTGCCACATCACCACACTGCCTCTGGATAAACTGTCCCAATGGCACCGTTCAGACATCGAAAAAAGCGTCTTACGTGATACAAACAAACTCACGTTGTTACTTGCGCATTATGGCGTTGAGACCTTTTGTTTGGTTATTCAGCCATTGCTCTTTATTGGGTTGATCGCGTGGATAGACTGGAAACTCGCATTAATTGCTCTTACACCACTGCCCATCGCATTGTTATTGCAACGTCGTATTATGCGAGATTTTCCTAAAAGACAAGCTCAGTACAACAAAAGCGTTTCTCGTATTGATCAGGCGGTGTTTGATTTCGTTCAAGGGGCAGCGGTATTAAAACAATTCCTCAAAGATCAAACTTCTCTGTTACAGCTCGACCATGCAATGAAAGAGCACCATGATTTAATGATGTCGTATACTCGACAGCTAATACGGGGCTGGAGCTTGTTTACGACGCTGTCTCGTAGCTCTGTGTATGTGACCGTGCCTTCTGCGATTTGGTTTTGGCACCAACAAAACATAAACACGATTGAGCTTGTCTTGGTGAGCGTTCTCAGCCTTGCGCTAATGAAGCCTTGGCTATTAGCCACTCAAATGCAGGGGAAAACGTTAGACGCTTTCGACGCGTTAAATAAGCTTTTGCCATTACTTCAAGCCACGGCGAAACATACAATACGCTTGCCCACGCCAACGCACTGGAAATTGTCTGCCGAACACATTCAATTAAACATTGGCGAACGAGTTTTAATCAGCGACCTCAACTTTCACTTGAAAAAAGGGCAACGCCTCGCCATAACGGGCAAGTCTGGATGCGGAAAGTCCTCGTTAGCAAAAAGCTTAATGGGTGCGTTATCCTTGCAACAAGGCTACTGGTCACTGGATGGCAACCGCTTAGATCAATGCAGTGAAGCGCAACGAGCACAATGGATCGCCATTGCCGAACAACATACCTTTTTGTTTCGAGGCTCCCTAAGAGACAACCTTCTACTTGAGAGAGTAAAGCACACCTCGGATCAATTTCTCTATCAAGTACTTGATATTTGCGTGCTTAGAAAGGTGATTGAACAACTTCCAAATGGACTCGATACTGATATAGGGGAAGCCAGTCGATTGTTAAGCGGTGGTGAGACGCAACGCATCGGATTGGCTCGTGCCTTACTCAGAAACACCCCGATTCTCATTATGGACGAAGTCACGTCTCATTTAGATAGCATCACAGAACGACATCTATTAGAAACGCTGTCCGATATTTTTCCAGATCAGACACAAATCCTCATTTCACACAGATCAACGACTCAGCACTACTGCGATTTCACTTTGTCTTTACCGGATACAACATTGACAAAACCGTTCAGTAACGTAGAGGAAACAACACTATGATGCATTTATTAAAACTGCTGAACGCCAACCATATTTCATACCGCTCGCTCAATCTAGGCATTGGCCTCAAGGTTCTCGAAGAGCTCATAGATTTACTGCCGTTATTGCTTGTGGTGTGGCTTTTAAGCTCACAACACACGATGGATTCACAGACCTTTCTAGTCATCGTTGTGGCAATGCTCTTCGCCTTAATACTAAAGTGGGTTTGCGCGCAGGCGGGTGGCTATTTAAATTTCACAGAGTCGTATAAGGCCACCAATACTCTGCGGAGTATTTTGCTTGATCACTTACGTCGCCTACCTCTGAACCTTCTACTAGGCAAACGCGCCGGTCAATGGCAACGGTTATTTACGACTCAATTTAAACAGTTTGAAGAAGTGTTTTCGCACCTTCTCGCGGATGTCATTGCGCATATTCTCTGTCTAATCGTCCTTGTCATAATAGTCGCCTATCTTGCTCCTATTCTCGCGATTTCTGTTCTTGCACCACTCCCGATTGCCATCGCTTTGTATTATTGGTTGTCTCGCTACTTCACCCCCTCCATTAAGGAAGATAGCCACGAACAAGCTCAAACAAGCAGTCAACTGTTTGAATACATTCATGGACTTACTACGTTAAAACACTTTGCCGTGACTGATTTATTGCTTTCTCCTTTGGTTAACCGGCTACAGGCTTTACGCCAATCTGGCTTGAAGATAGAAAAAACGGGCGGTATAACAAGTCAATTACCAGGGCTTATCGCACAAGCAGGGATAGTAAGCTTTTTGTTAGCCAGCGCTTTGATCACGGCAAGCGGTGAACTGGATCTCACTATCTGGCTAATGTGCGCCCTATTAAGCTTATACATGATGCAAATACAGCATACATTGAGTATGTTGATACCCGAATTGGCTGTATTAACCACCGCCTCGAAAGCGTTATTTGATCTACAGCAGCTCCCGACTCAAGCATTGGAAGGTCAACATATTGAACATTTTGATATTCAAGTTCAGCAGCTTTCTTTTTGTTACGCGCAAAACCCACCCACGCTTCACAATATATCGCTTAACATTCCCAAAGGGAGCTTCTTCGCCATCGTCGGTGCCTCAGGCAGTGGAAAAAGTACGTTATTGAGCCTATTAGCAGGCTTTCAACCGTCTTCAAGCGGTCAGGTTTGCATTGATAATACAAATATTGACGATATTGGTTCTCGCCACCTTTACCAAAACTTACTGCACGTTGACCAACATATACAATTATTCAGTGGGAGCATCCGAGAAAACTTGCTCATCGCAGACCCAAACGCCAGTGACTCCATTTTAATGTCAACGTTGAGCAAGGTTGGCTTACATACATTCATTGATAGTTTGCCCGATGGATTGAATCACCCAATAGGAGAAAACGGCTTGTTTTTATCAGGTGGTGAAAAGCAACGTTTAGGCCTTGCCCGAGCCTTGCTGCGTAACGCAAACATTCTTTTATTAGACGAACCGACTTCTGCGCTTGATCAAACCACCGAGCAACACGTGCTAGAGAATATTCATCGCAGCTATGAAGGAAAAACCATCGTGATGATCGCGCATCGGCTCAATACCATTCGGTATGCAGATCAAATTGTATTAATGGATAAAGGTCAGATCATCGCGGTCGGAACGCACACGGAACTTCTTAAAACGTCACCTGATTATCAAAAGCTCGTCAATCATAGCGACAAGGCGACTACCTTATAACGCATCTCGGCGCTCAGCGATAGACCTTGATCTAGTAGACCTACTTCAGCCGTATTGCTTTTTAAAGGCTTTGGAAAAGTGACTAACATTGGCGTAACCCACAAGATTGCCGTATATATCAACTCACCCGTGACCTTTGCGCTATTCGGTGACAATACATAAAACCTACACCATCACACCCCCAAATACCCCTCAACTTCAGCAAAGTTAGACTGCAATTGCTCTGCGTCGAGGTTCATGACGACTTTCCCTTTGACAAGTACCACATGACGATCACAGAGCCCTTGTAGTACTTGAATGTTTTTGTCGACAATGATGGTCGAGATGCCGCTGTCTTTTATCGTTCGGATCACGTCCCAAATCTCTTTGCGGATGAGTGGCGCAAGCCCTTCTGTTGCTTCGTCGAGTATCAATAGCTCTGGGTTGGTCACAAGCGCTCGACCTATCGCTAACATTTGCTGTTCGCCGCCGGACAGTTGTGTGCCTAAATTTGACAGTCGTTCTTTTAGCCTAGGAAATGTATCAAGTACTCGGTCGTAGTCCCACACATTTTCTCCTTGATTATTGGCTCGAGCGGCCACTTGCAAATGCTCGTCAACGGTTAAGTTATGAAACATTCCTCGACCTTCTGGGACGTAAGCAATGTCTCGCTTAATACGCTGCCAAGTGGCAAGATCGGTGATGTTCTCTCCCTTAAACGACACGGTGCCACTTCGGGGGGTGACAAGACCTAAAATGGATTTTAAGGTGGTGGTTTTTCCCATCCCATTTCGCCCCATTAAACTTAGGGCTTGGCCGGGATCCAGCGAAAAGCTAACGCCGTGTAACACATGACTTTCACCGTACAAGCTGTGAAGACTTTTTACTTCCAATAGATTACTCATCAATACACCTCGTCGCCTTGCCCAAGATAGGCTTCTTTTACACGCGGATCCTCTTTTACTTCATCCACACTTCCTGTTACCAAATGCTGCCCGTCTACCATGACGGTCAATTGGTCCGACAATTCAAAAATGGCGTCCATGTCGTGTTCAACCAATACGATGCAGTACTCTTTTTTAAGACGACTAAGCAATTCGATAATCAGCTGTGATTCTTCATGCCCCATGCCAGCCATCGGTTCATCAAGTAATAAAACCTCTGGCGAGGTTGCCAATACCATGGCGATTTCGAGCTGTCTTTGCTCGCCATAGCTTATTTGTGATGCGATGTGATCACGACGCAGACCTAGCCCGACTTTTTCTAAGGCTTGGGTTGCGATCTCGTCGAGCATTTTCTGAGAGTATCGCGAACGAAACAGATTAAAGCTGCCGCCCATTAAGCGCTGCACGGCGACACAGCAATTTTCCAAACAGGTCGTGTTGTTGTAGATATTGGTTTTTTGAAAACTGCGCCCAATGCCGCGACGAGCAAATTCAAACGGTTTTATCGAGCTTATCGATTCTCCTCGATGAAGGATCTTGCCACTGGTCGGTTTATAATGACCACATAGCATATTCAACAATGTACTTTTTCCTGCGCCATTTGGGCCCACGATGCCGTGAAGCTGGTTGTCATAAAATTCTAACGACAAATCATCTAACGCTTTCAGTCCATCCCAGTATTTGCATAAACCCTCTGTTTCTAGAATGACATTATTTTCCATCACGTTTCTCCACAAGGTCCTCTAAGAAGCCAGCAATGCCCTTTTTAAAGACCATCACCATAGTGATGATCAACCCACCCATAAACAACAACCAATGTTCGGTTACGTGCTCTAAAAGATACTGCAAACCTTCAAATACCAGTGTTCCTAAAATCGCCCCGTAGATACTGCCCATTCCGCCTAGAATCGACATAACAAGCGCGGTACCTGAGGTTGTCCAAGACAGCATTGAAGGGTTGACGAAACCGTACTGCAAGGTGAATAAATACCCAGCGTAAGCGCCCAATGCCGAGGCAATCACATAGCTCACCAATCGGTAAACAAAGATGTTATAGCCCAACGCAACAGTGCGTCCGGGGTTCACGTGAATAGCGTCCACAAGTCGGCCAAATCGAGACCGAATCAGTACTTTAAAAAAGAGCAGAGAATTAAATAACGACAGCAAACAGAGGTAGTAAAAATGGGTTGGATTGTCCAAATCAAATAGGCTTAATCCAAATATGCTGGTCTCTGGCTTAACGTAAACAAACACACCATCGGTACCACCAAAATCAATGGAGTCAGAAAAGTAATAAAACGTCATTTGTGCAAACGCGAGGGTGATCATAATCATATAGATGCCACTGGTGCGTAACACTAAAAAACCAATAACAAAGGCGACTAAGCTGGAAATCGCGCAAATATAAAACGTATATACCCAAAAATTCACTGCTTCGTACTCAGGCGCGATCATCACAAAAAGATAACCGCCTAAGCCGTAAAACATCGCGTGACCCAATGTAATTAACCCACACTTGCCGACTAGATAGTCGAGTGACATGACAAAGATCGATAGAATCATGATGGTCGTTAGCTTGTTTACGTAATACTCGTTTTGTTCAAGCAACATCGGCATCAGCAAGGCTAATGGAAAAAACACCCAGACAAACAGCCGCTCGGCCCGTTTATTCAACAACATAACCACACCTCCAAATTAAGAAGAAAACAAACCTTGAGGCTTTATTAAAAGAATGAAGGCCATGAAAATATAAATCATCATACTGGAAAGCTCGGGGACTAAAACGGACGCAAAGGTATCCACCAGCCCGACCATGAGCGCACCAATAAATGCCCCTTTGATCGATCCCATGCCACCGATAACCACCACCACAAAGCAGGTGATCAAGATATGTTCACCCATACCGGGCACAATCGAGCTGATCGGTGCCGCGACAACACCCGCTACCGCCGACAGCATGACGCCAATTGCAAAGACAATGGTGTAAAGTCGGTTGATATCGATGCCTAAACATTCGACCATTTCTCGGTCAGATTCACCGGCGCGAATCAACATGCCTAAGCGTGTTTTGTTGATCACGTAGTACATGCCCACCGCGACCACCACGCAGAACAAGGCCACAAAAATTCGGTAAACCGGATATTCGATAATGCCTGTCAAAGGGATAGAGGCGGACAGTGCTTCTGGAACATCGACGCCCAAAGGATCATTGCCCCATAGGAGCCCCTGCATTGCGTTAAATACAAAAATCATCCCAATCGTGAGCAAGACTTGATCGAGATGATTCCGTTTATACAAGCGACGAATCAGCGTTCGCTCTACGACAAAACCGATTAACAAAGCAATGACAGCGGAGATCGCCGCGCTGGCGGCGAAACTGCCTGTTTGCTGAACAAAATACCAAGCAAGATAGGCCCCAACCATAAACATTGAACCATGAGCCAAGTTCAGTATCCCCATGACACCAAAGACCAATGTAAGACCGGAAGCGATCAAGAAAAGTAACAGCCCGTACTGAAGACCATTGATCAGCTGCACGAAAAAAAGTGTGCTATCCATCAAAAAAACCTACCACGTTAAGAAGAAACTCTTTGTTTAAGAATTGCTTTTAAGTTGTTTGATCGTTGCTTTAGGGCCGCGTCAAAAGCACTTAAGAAAAGTGACTCAACCCCTCTAAAGCAACGTAAACCGCTAAAATTTTTTACATCAAGCAACCACGGGCTGGGTCTTCAAGGTCCGGCGCCGCCAGTTTTACGACTTGGTTTTCGCCATTTTCAACACGACGAAGGTAGACATTTTGAATGGGGTTATGCGCTTTGGAGAACGTGAAATCGCCACGTGGGCTTTTTATTTTGGTGTTTTCTAAGGCGTTAATCAGCGCTTTTTGATCGCTAATATCACCATTTAGTGCGTTTACTGCACTGGCTATCATCAAGCCAGTATCGTAGCCCTGCACCGCGTATAAGTCGGAAGGCTTACCAAACTTCTCGCTGTAATTTTTACGAAATGCGTTGTTTTCAGCATTGTCGAGCGGGTCAGCATAGTGAAGTGTCGTGAGCACACCTTCAGCGGAATCACCTTGTGCAGCAAGGGTTCCCTCCGTTAAGAAGCCTGCACCAAGCAATGGAATTTTGCCTTTCAAGCCCATCGCGTCATAGTCTTTAACAAACTTCACCGCGCCACCGCCCGCAAAGAAGACAAAGACCGCATCGGGCTGAATAGAGCCGATTTCAGATAAATAGGATTGAAATTCTGTTTTTGGAAAAGGAATCAGCATTTTCTTAACGATCTCGCCCCCACCAGAGGTAAAGGACTCTTCAAATGCATCGAGGCTTTCTTTACCAAAGCCGTAGTTCCAGCTCAGAGTGACGACTTTTTTAAATCCTTGCTCTAAAGCGATTTTGCCCATCGGGTAGGAAGGCTGCCAAGCGGAAAAAGACGTTCGGAAAATGTTGGGCGCACACAATGGCCCTGTTGCGGCATTCGCCCCTGCATTTGGAATGATCATAATCGTGTCTTTCTTTTTCAATACTTTGATCATTCCCATCGCGACGCCGGAATGCACCGGACCAATAATAAAATCGGCATGAGATTTATTTAACAAGGAATTCGCGATTTCGGGCGCTCGGGAAGGTTTTGCCTCTGTGTCCATTTCGATGAATTCAATATCACGCCCTTTTAGATCCTCAGCGTGTTCCTGTAACGCCATTTTCAGTCCATTTCTAGTCGCTTCACCTAGCCCCCCATAGACGCCACTAAAGGGCAACATAACACCAACTTTAATGGGACCCTGATCAGCGGCAATCACGGAGCTACTGAGACTGACAAGCGACATTCCTAATAAAGCAGTATTCAGAATCTTATTTTTATTTTTCATTCTTGGCCTCTACAAAGCATTTATTATTAGACGCTATTGATTAAAGAGAAGACCAGACAATATAAATAGCCAATAGGTGCAGAACGCTATCCAAAAAATGCAGCCATCGGATAAATCACCTTTATTGATGTTTGAACTGGTTGAATTAAAAACGTCATATCTCAATTGAGATAATCAGTGCGACACAGCAACCTAGAATTCAACAAACGACAGCTCACCAAGCACTGACTCAGCAAACAACAACTCAGTTAAGGAAGGTGATATCAAGGCAGGCAGAATAAGAAGTCCCTTTCTTATTCACGGGTTTACTTATCGACGCTTTAGGGTTTCAGAAGGCAGCTCTGAAAACATTTTTCGGTAATCAGACGAAAAGCGCCCAAGGTGGGAAAAGCCATAATCCAGCGCAATTTCGGTGATATTTCGTATGTTGTTGTTTGTGATGATTTCTTGTCTTAGGTGTTTTAGTTTAGATTGTTTAATGAAGACTTTTGGCGTTATGTGGTAGTGCTTGGCAAATAGGTTATAGACCTTTCGAACGCTGATGTGCCCTACGTTTGCCAACTCTTCTACTCCAATATCCTCTTTGATATTTTCTTCAATATGTTGAAGTAACGCGGTGAAATTTCGGTCGTTTGGGTCTGAATCTAAAAGAGCTGGGGTATTATTGTCGAACTGTTGAAATAGCTTGCGAATAAGCAGGTCACGATAAGGCAATTGCATCTGCAATAAATCGAGTTCCGCGTCGTTTGCTTCGTGTAAGATCGCGCCCATCAGGCTGAGAAAACCCAACGACTTGTCTAATTCAATGACCTTTCGTTCAAACAGAATCCCGGAGCTTGAAATCACTCTATTTTGCTCTAAACACAGATCTCGAATAAAGGTTTGGGGGACTTTGACGATGATTTTTTCACAGTCAGCAGAGTAAGAAATATCCATTTTCTCGTGTGGGTTCATCATCAACGCTTGGCCTGGCTTTAACAGTAAAGATTCTTCTTCAAATTGCCAGCAACATTGTCCACGGGTGACGACTTGAAAGTGGTAAATGTCATTCAAATCCGCACAGTGAATTTTAACTTCGTTACCATAATGGATGGAAGAGAGGCCTAATTCAGCAAAATCTCGGTGCTTTAGTTGAGAGCAGAATTCGTCTGAATCCCTAACAGACTCAGGCAACAAAGTATGATGTCCAATGTGGCTGTTTATGTAGTCTGATACTTCTAGCGGATGAGCCTGATTAAAAATAACGGCATTGCTTAGCGCATTAGCAAACATAGTTGACGACCATTTTTTAATTATTATTAGTTATTTTTATGTTAGGGGAACTTTGTGACTCTAGCAACACCTATGAAAAAACGCGCCTTCTGCTTTCCCTCCTCAAACTCTCTTCTGTCTGCCATCTCACAGCCCCGTCAATTTACTTTCTAGTCGACTCAAACAGTAGTCGCTTCAAACAAGTTGAGCTCGACACCCCGTGTTATTGTTAATATGCCCATTGTTTCAACTTGAACGCTTTTTTGCAGATAAAGGATAGAGAAAAACACAAGCTGGATAGTGACCCTCAATCTCAAAGCCTAACCTGTTTATAAATCAGGAGGGCATGACAATGCATAACGAACTTATTACAAAAATAAAAAGTATGATGGAAGTCGATACAGACAAAGGTCTTTATCGCGCACGTCGAGATATGTTTACTGATCCAGAACTGTTTGACCTTGAGATGAAGCACATTTTTGAAGGCAACTGGATTTATCTGGCTCATGAAAGCCAAATTCCAAATAAGAACGACTTTTTCACTGGCTATATGGGACGCCAACCCATTTTTATTACTCGCAATAAAGACGACGAGCTGAATTGTTTTATCAATGCGTGTAGCCACAGAGGCGCGATGCTTTGTCGGACAAAAAAAGGCAACAAGTCCGTAATGACCTGCCCTTTCCACGGTTGGAGTTTCAACAACTCAGGTAAGCTGATTAAGGTAAAAGACGCGACAGACGCGGGTTATCCTGCTTCGTTTAACTGTGATGGCTCGCATAATCTAAAAAAAGTCGCGTGCTTTGAGTCTTATCGAGGCTTCTTGTTCGGCAGTATCAATCCCGATGTTAAACCCCTGACCGAACACCTTGGCGAAGCGGCGAAAATCATCGATATGATTGTCGACCAATCACCACAAGGGTTAGAAGTACTCAGAGGCTCCTCCACCTATACCTATGATGGCAACTGGAAGATGCAAGCCGAAAACGGCGCGGATGGCTATCATGTGTCTTCCGTGCATTGGAACTATGTTGCCACTACTTCACGACGTAAATTAGGCCCAGTGGAAGATGAAACCAAAGCCATGGATGCAAGCACTTGGAACAAGCAACAAGGTGGCTTCTACGCGTTTGAACAGGGTCATATTTTACTATGGCTGCGCTGGCCTAACCCCGAAGATCGGCCATTAGCAGAACGCCGCGCGGCGCTTGAAAAAGACTTTGGTGTCGAAAAAGCAGACTGGATGATCTCTAACCTTCGCAATTTATGCCTCTACCCTAACGTCTTTTTAATGGATCAATTCAGCTCTCAAATTCGGACCTTCCGCCCTATCTCGGCCAACCAAACGGAAGTGACGATTTATTGCATTGCCCCTAAAGGCGAAAGCGATACCGCTCGTGCTCAACGCATCCGTCAATATGAAGATTTCTTTAACGCTTCCGGTATGGCGACACCAGACGATTTAGAAGAATTCCGCTCGTGTCAGCAAGGCTTTCTTGCGTCTGACCTTCCTTGGAATGATTTGTCTCGGGGTGCTGAGCACTGGGTGAAAGGGCCAGATGAAGCCGCAGAGAAGATTAATTTAAACCCGCTTCTGAGCGGTAGAAAGTCCGAAGACGAAGGCCTGTTTAAAACTCAGCATCAATATTGGGTCGAGACGATGACCAGTGCCATTCAAAAAGATAATGAGCAGCAATAAGGAGCACACCATGACGATTCAATACGATGAAGTACGTAATTTCCTATACGCGGAAGCTCGCTGCCTTGATGACAAACAATGGGATGAGTGGCTAACCTATTACCACCCTGAGGTGGATTACTGGATGCCCAGTTGGGACGACGACGGTGAGCTTGTTACCGACCCACAAAGAGAAGTGTCTCTTATGTACTACCCCCACAAGGGCGGTTTAGAAGATCGTATTTTTCGCATCAAAACCGAGCGCTCCAGCGCATCCAGTCTGCCGGAAGCCAGAACCAGCCATATGATCAATAATATCGAGATCATGAACAGCTCAGGGGACAGTACTGAGGTTCGCTACAACTGGTGCACCAACAGCTATCGATATCAAACCGTCGACACGTACTTTGGTACAACGTCTATCACCTTGGTCACGAATGAAGACGGTCAAATACAAATTAAGCGCAAGAAAATCATCTTGGTAAACGACTACATCCACCACGTTATCGATGTTTATCACGTTTAGCGAGACGGCGAACGCCGCGTTAATTTGGACTCAAAACACCGTATATTTTAGGTAACAGAATAACAAAAAGCCGCCCCATGAAAGGGGCTCAAGGTGATTTCTATGTATAAAATCGCACTCAATTTTGAAGACGGCGTCACCCGTTTTGTGCAAACACTTTCTGGAGAAACGGTTGCAGACGCAGCGTATCGCTCTGGCTTAAACATCCCCATGGATTGTCGCGACGGCGCTTGCGGAACCTGTAAATGCAAATCTGAATCAGGTCAATTTGAAATGGAAGGCTATATAGAAGATGCCTTATCCGACGAAGAAGTAGAAGCAGGAATGGTATTAACTTGCTGCATGCGATTAGAAACCGATTGCGCGATTTCGGTTCCAGCATCGTCAGAAGTGTGTGTCCGCAGTGCGCAAGAAGACATTACGGGGACAATTTTCGACATTAAACGTCTGTCAGATTCTACCCTCAGTTTTAGCATCGCGGGCGATCAAGTGCAGTCGATGAACTTCTTGCCTGGCCAGTATGTCAATGTCCATGTGCCAGAGACAGACCAAAAACGCGCCTATTCTTTTAGTTCGCTCGTTCAAAAAGAAAATGACGCCGCCTCCTTTCTGATACGTATGGTGCCAAACGGTCTCATGAGTACGTTTATGGCAGAAACAGCAAAGATAGGCGACAGCCTTACTTTGAGTGGCCCCTTTGGCAGTTTCTATTTGCGCGATATAAAGCGTCCCGTGTTAATGCTAGCGGGCGGTACCGGATTGGCCCCTTTTCTCGCCATGCTAGAGAGCATTAAGGCAACAGGAACAAATCACCCGATTCATCTCATCTATGGCGTTACCCACGATGCCGACTTAGTCGAAATGGAAAAGCTAGAAGCGCTGACGTCCACCATGGAGCAGGTTACTTTTAGTGCCTGTGTTGCATCTGAAGAGAGTAACTGGCCACTAAAGGGCTATGTCACTCAACATATTTCACCGTCTCATTTGAACGATGGCGATCTGGATATTTATCTGTGTGGACCACCGCCTATGGTCGAAGCAGTGAGTCAATTCATGAACGAAAAAGACATTACACCCGTTAACTTTTACTATGAAAAATTCGCCGCGAGCAGCCATTAAAGGAGGACAAGATGAGAGCACCCCGTTTCGAAAATAAGGTAGCTGTGGTGACTGGGTCAGCACAAAGCATTGGTCGCCAAGTGGCTCTGCAAATGGCACAGGAACATGCGACGTTAGTACTGCTGGATCGCTCAGAGCTGATTTACGATGTCGCGGAAGAAGCAAAAGCCGCAGGTGCGGAAGATGTGTTGGTTATTATTGCTGATTTAGAAAAATTTACCGACAGCCACAACGCCATAAACGCCTCTGTCGAAAAGTTCGGCCGGATTGATATTTTAATTAACAATGTGGGCGGTACTATTTGGGCCAAACCGTTTGAACATTATGAGGAAGCTCAAATTGAAGCGGAAATACGACGCTCACTCTACCCTACTTTGTGGTGTTGTCATGCTGTACTAGAGACGATGCAAAGACAAAAATCGGGCAACATAATCAATGTGTCTTCCATCGCGACCCGCAGCATCAACCGCACGCCCTACTCTGCCGCTAAGGGAGGCGTTAACGCCATGACCGCTTCTTTAGCCTTTGAAAATGCTAAACATGGGATTCGAGTGAACGCCGTAGCACCCGGCGGCACCGATGTCGGTGAGCGAAAAATACCCCGTAACCTAGAGGCAATGTCCGAACAAGAAAAAATTTGGTATCAAGAAATTGTCGACCAAACCATCGATTCATCGTTAATGGGTCGTTATAGCTCAACCGAGGAACAGGCGAATGTCATTTTGTTCTTCGCAAGCGACGAGTCTTCATACTTAACAGGTTCCCTTCTTCCCGTTGGCGGTGGCGATTTAGGTTAGCTATCTAGTTATTTAGCTAAGTTAGGCATCCAGCCCAGCTAGGTATCCAGCCAGCCACTCAATGAGTGGTTTGCCCTGTTTCAATACGTTGATACCAATTATTTTAAAACGGCGGTATTTGTAACGAAGGCTTTTTAATCAAGTGCTTTTAAACAAGCACTTTCGAAAGGAGATAAGGTGATGACGACAACAAAACGCAAAGCGATCGTACCAAAAGGAATGGAGTTTGTTCGCGATGATATTGGCTATGCGCCTGCTGTATTAGTAGGTAATACTCTCTACATATCAGGGCAAATAGGTCGAAATGCAGAGCGCCAATTGGTGGAAGATAGACGTCAGCAATTCATTCAATGTTTTGACAATATGAAAGCGGTACTGGAAGAAGCAGGTATGACGTTCAGCCATGTTGTCGAGGTAACAAGCTACCACACAGATATGAGAGACCTCCCGCTCTATATGGAAATACGCGACCTGTATTTTGGTGATTGTCTCCCTGCTTGGACCGCCATTGGCGCAGCGTCTTTGTGCGGTATCCCAGGGTATTTTCTGGAAGTGAAAGCCATCGCCGTAAAAACATAACCGGAACCATCAATTATATAACTCACTTTATAGCTAGGCTTAGGAGATGATCGTATGTTAAAAGACTTACACATATCCACAATAACAGCAGGATTAGTCGCGGTTCTTGTTTCCTATTCTGGACCCTTGGCGATTTTCTTCCAAGCGGCTAACAGCGCTAATATTTCACAAGAAATGATGACATCCTGGGTGTTCGCAATATCCATTGGCGCTGCGATCAGTGGCATTGCCCTTAGCATTTACTTTCGAATTCCGATTATTACCGCTTGGTCTGCTCCGGGAACGGCGTTACTTGTCACCTTGTTTCCCAACCTTAGTTTAAATGAGGCCGTTGGCGCCTATATTACCGCAGCGATTATCATCTTTTGCATCGGCATCAGTGGATGGTTTGACGCCGTTATTCGTTGGATTCCCAAAAGCGTTGCCGCCGCAATGATGGCCGGGATTCTATTCAACTTTGGAATCTCTGCCTTTCAGGCGTTCAACAGTGTTCCGGTTTTGACGTTTTTGATGCTTATTGGCTTTGTTGTTTTTAAAGCCATCAGTAAGACCTATTGTTTAATATTACTGGTTGTCTTATGCAGCATTTTATCTATTACTGTTTTACACGCCGATTTCAGCCACTTCACATGGCAATTAGCATCGCCTATTTGGATATCACCACAGTGGAGCTGGTCATCCACCTTTAGCCTCGCACTTCCGCTCGTCATTGTTAGTCTTACAGGGCAGTTCTTACCGGGGTTTACCATTCTAAAAACATTTAACTATCACGTACCGACCCGCCCCGTTATCAGTGTACTTGGGCTCGTCTCTCTCCCCATCGCTTTTTTTGGAGGGATAACCACCGTAATCGCTGCCATTACCGCTCCTATTTGCACCAGCCCAGATGCGCATCCAGACCACAATAAACGCTACATAGCTGGTATTTTCAATGGTGTTTTTTATCTAATAGGCGGTATTTTCGCTGGGAGTATTGTTCTGTTCTTTACTACTTTTCCAGCTCAAATGATCGCAATTATCGCAGGGTTGGCTCTACTTGGAGCAATATTTAATAGCCTTAGTCTAGCGTTAGAAGATAAATCTAATATTGATGCAGCGACTATTACATTTATGACAACTGCCTCTGGTATTCAACTACTTGGTATAGGATCCGCCTTTTGGGGCGTGGTACTCGGTACAGGCGTCTATACGCTGATAAGAGCCATGAGGACACAGAAAGCAAGGCAGGAATTATGAGACTGGTGTTCTTGCGTACTTTTAGAGAAGGCGAATAATTTTAACCGCTCTACCGAACGCCGATTAATCTCACCTTAGTTGTTTTCGATTCCAGCACTTTAATCCGACCTCTCTGACATAGTGAGCGGATGGATCACCGCGAGCGGAGTAATAGCTAATTGAGCGTCTAGTATGAACCTATTTGACGGAACGGAGGTCGGGTTCCTTGCATAGACTTGTTAGTAAAAGTCGAGATTTTATGGCACAACCAATAATTAGCGAGGCCCGGCGCACAGCTCACTATCAGCTCCCCCGTGACTTCCTCTCCATCGTTGACATGAGACGCCTCAAGCAAAATCATCAGTGCTTTTTTGGCTTCTATCGCGTAACTTTTGCCTTTCTGGGTTAGGACTAACCCCCGACCATCTCGTTTTGTTAATGGAAAACCAACCACATCTTCCAACATGCTTAACTGATGACTTACCGCACTGCGTGTAAGATTTAGCTCTTCTGCGGCGGCGGGCAATGCCACTCTAGCCCTATTTTTATAATACAGACGAATGAGACGAGATCCTATATTTCTCCCCTACGAGTAAGAGAGTCAAATAAGGAAAAATCGATATGACAAGGCTCTTAGGCGGGATTTAGCTGCCTATCAGTGCTTAAGGAGGGCGTGAACCAGTCTTATCAGATGTAGTGCTATAAGATGCTGCTATACGAGAGACAGGCGATTGCATGCTGCTCTTATGCACTTTCAGAGAGCGCTGTGTAGAGAGTACGACGTGCATAGAGAAGCTTATTAGGCGAATAATTTAAATCGTTCTAAGGAACGAATAAAACAAGATTAGGAATGACACGATATAGAAATGATTTGTGACTAGAACAGTCAAAGAGGATGTTCAAATAATTAGAAGTAAATCGGAGATTAATACTGGTGGGTGTGGAGAGGTTCGAACTCCCGACATTCGCCTTGTAAGGGCGACGCTCTCCCAACTGAGCTACACACCCGCTTAAGCTATGATTAGCTTTTGCGTATCCATTTTCTGAGAAAGAAAATGGCGGAACGGACGGGACTCGAACCCGCGACCCCCTGCGTGACAGGCAGGTATTCTAACCAACTGAACTACCGCTCCAGATCTATTTAACTTTCACTTACCTTCGTAAGCCCACTGTCAAATAAGTGGTGGGTGTGGAGAGGTTCGAACTCCCGACATTCGCCTTGTAAGGGCGACGCTCTCCCAACTGAGCTACACACCCGCTTGAGCTATTGCTAGCTTTTGCGTTTTACATCCTCTAAAGAAGATGGCGGAACGGACGGGACTCGAACCCGCGACCCCCTGCGTGACAGGCAGGTATTCTAACCAACTGAACTACCGCTCCAGATCTATTTAACTTTTACTTACCTTCGTAAGCCCACTGTCAAATAAGTGGTGGGTGTGGAGAGGTTCGAACTCCCGACATTCGCCTTGTAAGGGCGACGCTCTCCCAACTGAGCTACACACCCGCTTGAGCTATTGCTAGCTTTTGCGTTTTACATCCTCTAAATAAGATGGCGGAACGGACGGGACTCGAACCCGCGACCCCCTGCGTGACAGGCAGGTATTCTAACCAACTGAACTACCGCTCCAGATCTATTTAACTTTCACTTACCTTCGTAAGCCCACTGTCAAATAAGTGGTGGGTGTGGAGAGGTTCGAACTCCCGACATTCGCCTTGTAAGGGCGACGCTCTCCCAACTGAGCTACACACCCGCTTGAGCTATTGCTAGCTTTTGCGTTTTACATCCTCTAAAGAAGATGGCGGAACGGACGGGACTCGAACCCGCGACCCCCTGCGTGACAGGCAGGTATTCTAACCAACTGAACTACCGCTCCAGATCTATTTAACTTTTACTTACCTTCGTAAGCCCACTGTCAAATAAGTGGTGGGTGTGGAGAGGTTCGAACTCCCGACATTCGCCTTGTAAGGGCGACGCTCTCCCAACTGAGCTACACACCCGCTTAAGCTATTGCTAGCTTTTGCGTTTTACATCCTCTAAAGAAGATGGCGGAACGGACGGGACTCGAACCCGCGACCCCCTGCGTGACAGGCAGGTATTCTAACCAACTGAACTACCGCTCCATATCTATTTAACTTTTACTTACCTTCATAAGCCCACTGTCAAATAAGTGGTGGGTGTGGAGAGGTTCGAACTCCCGACATTCGCCTTGTAAGGGCGACGCTCTCCCAACTGAGCTACACACCCGTTTGAGCTATTGCTAGCTTATGGGGAAACATCAATCGCATGGTGCCGGCACCAAGAGTCGAACTCGGGACCCTCTGATTACAAGTCAGATGCTCTACCAACTGAGCTATACCGGCAGATATGTTTTGCGATGTAATGGTGCCGGCACCAAGAGTCGAACTCGGGACCCTCTGATTACAAGTCAGATGCTCTACCAACTGAGCTATACCGGCAAACATGCTTTATTTCTTTTACAAACTCGGCGAGAAACTCGCTTAGAGATGGTGCCGGCACCAAGAGTCGAACTCGGGACCCTCTGATTACAAGTCAGATGCTCTACCAACTGAGCTATACCGGCATAAAGAACTAAAACAAATTGTATTTACCAAGAAATGGTGCCGACACCAAGAGTCGAACTCGGGACCCTCTGATTACAAGTCAGATGCTCTACCAACTGAGCTATATCGGCTTTTCCGTTTCTGGTCGGGACGGCAGGATTTGAACCTGCGACCACTAGCACCCCATGCTAGTGCGCTACCAGGCTGCGCTACGCCCCGCACGCTGAACAAGACACTGTCTCTGTCAGCGGGTGCGTATATTACTATATGAATCTGAAAAGGGAAGAGTTTTTTGCGTTTTTTTTAACTTTTATATCAAAATCTGCGGAATTGGATAGGATTCATCCAATTCAAACGCCAAACATCAATTATCGCCTATAAATGAACCACTTAACTTATGAAAATGGTCAAATCCTAGACATTAAAAAAGGCTTGCGAATGATTTCAGCAAGCCTTTTTTGTTCTATGCCATTCAGAGCTTATTAGGCCCTTACGAAGGAACTAAGGTAACTCGTCTTCCAGCTCTTCTTTTGGTGCTGGAATAAGATCTTCTTTCTTAATGTTTTGAGCCAACAATAAGTTCGCAGCAACAAAGATAGAAGAGTATGTACCGATCACGATACCCACCAACAAGGCAAACGAGAAGTTATTAATGGCTTCTCCGCCAAACAAGAAGAGAACCACCAATACAAACAAGGTTGTCATCGATGTAATAATCGTACGACCTAGTGTTTGGTTAATGGACTCATTAATCAGCTCTTCAGGCTCTGTTTCACGCATGATCCTAAAGTTTTCACGGATTCGGTCACATACTACGATGGTATCGTTGAGCGAGTAACCAATCACGGCCAATAGCGCCGCCAAAACAGTCAGGTCGAACTCTATTTCAAACAAAGAGAACACACCTAATGTGATCACTACATCGTGCGCCAATGCCGCGACAGACGCAATAGAGAACTTAAATTGGAAACGCACTGCAACGTAAAGCATTACGATTGCCAAGGCCAGCAACATGCCCAGACCACCCTGCTCTCTCAGCTCCTCGCCCACTTGCGCCCCGACGAACTCAGAACGCTGTAAAGAAACACCGACTTTGCCGTTCTCTTTTAACGCAACCAGTACTTCGTCGCCTAATGTCGCTGTGTATGAGTTCGCCATACGCACAACTACATCGGTAGGAGAACCGAAGTTCTGAACAACAACGTCACTGTAATTATTCTGAGCCAATACCGCTCGGACATCATCCAAGTTTGGCGCTTCGTCATATTTAACTTCAACCAGCGTACCGCCGGTAAAATCTAGACCGAATTGCAAACCTTTCGTCGCAAGCGATCCGATGGAAATCAGGATCAGTAGCACCGAAAACATAGCAACGATTTTGCGCATTGCCATAAAGGGTATATTTGTTACTTTCATCTTCTACTCCTAAATGTACAAGCGCTTGTTTTTGCGGCCGCCATAAACAAGGTTAACTTGTGCTCTCGTTACCACAATCGCTGTAAACATTGAGGTCAAAATACCCAATGATAGCGTCACGGCAAACCCTTTTACCGGCCCTGTACCCACAGCAAACAGGATAACAGCAACCAGCAATGTCGTGATATTAGCATCAAATATTGTCGTAAACGCTCGGTTAAAGCCTGAATGAATGGCCTGCTGACTCGGCAAACCGTTCGCAAGCTCTTCTTTAATCCGCGAGAATATGAGTACGTTTGCGTCGACCGCCATACCCATTGTCAATACGATCCCGGCTATACCTGGCAAGGTTAAGGTTGCGGACATTAAAGACATGAAAGCCATCAACAATACGATGTTCAGAATCAAAGACACATTCGCAAACACACCGAATACTTTGTAGTAAATCAGCATGAATAACATCACAACCAACATACCAATCTGAGCAGAGGTCACACCCAATTTTATGTTTTCAGCACCTAAGCTTGGACCAATTGTGCGTTCTTCGACAAAGTAGATTGGCGCAGCCAATGCACCTGCGCGAAGTAGCAAAGCCAATTCTGATGATTCACGAGGGCTGTCTAGACCGGTAATACGGAAAGAGTTACCCAAGGTCGTTTGAATCGTGGCCAATGAAATAATGCCTTTTTCACTGTAACTACGACGCACTTCTTTTAACGAGCCGTCTTCTTGTTCTACAAAGCGAGAACGACTTTTATGCTCAATAAACACAACCGCCATATTTCGGCCAACAGCAGATCGCGTTACTTTCGCCATCTGTTTGCCGCCTTTTGAGTCTAGGCTGATGTTTACCTGCGGACGTCCATTCTCATCAAATGAGGAGTTCGCATCTGAGACACTGTCACCTGTTATGATGATGTCTTTCTCTAATTGCGCGGTACGACCACTGCCATTACGGAAGGTTAGCGTTTCGGTATCAGAAGCATTTGCGTCTAGACCCGCTTCTAAACGAAACTCTAGGTTTGCCGTTGCACCGATAATACGTTTCGCTGCCGCTGTATCCTGCACACCAGGAAGCTCTACAACAATACGATTACTACCTTGACGCTGCACTAACGGTTCCGCCACACCAAGTTCGTTAACTCGGTTACGAAGTGTCGTTAAGTTCTGCTCTAATGCATACGCTTCGATTTCTTTCTGTTCGGCCTCACTAAAGCCGATCGTCAAGAAGAAGCTTTTTCCGTCTTCCACAGTACGGTATAGATAATCGCCAAAATCATCTTTTAACAGTGACTCAGCTAAATCACGATCAGAATCTTTTAGGAAACGAATCGACATCACACCATCTTTGATTTCAACACTGCGATAACGGATACGTTCTTTTCGAAGTGCAGCCTTCATTTCACTACCAGCAACCTCTAAACGTTGCTTAAGCGCTGCCGGAGTATCCACTTCCAATAAGAAATGCACACCACCGCGAAGGTCCAAACCTAGTTTAGCGGGACCTGCACCGAGTGACGCTAACCAATCCGGCGTTGTTGGCACCAAATTTAGCGCGGTGACATAACCATCACCTAATGCTGCAGCTATAACTGGCTTCGCTGCCAATTGGTCCTCACCGTTATCGAAACGCAAGGTACCACCAGCAGAGGTCAATTCTGCTGCTTTTAATTCTATTCCAGCTTTATCAAGCGCATTTCGTGCTGTTTTTAACGTTCGCTCATCTACTGTGCTGGTCGCTTTTTGGGTCGAAATTTGTAGGGCTGGATCATCTGGATATAAATTGGGCAATGCGTAAACTACGCCAAACACCAATACGGCCAAGATGAGCAGGTACTTCCACAAGGGATACTTGTTGAGCATGAAAGATCCTTTACACTGGATAATGTTACGGTATTAAAACAAGAAAGCGCCCTCTATCGGGCGCTTTCTCACCATATTAAATGGATTTCAGCGTTCCTTTCGGAAGAACGGAAGTAACAGATGCTTTTTGAAATTTCATTTCAACTTCGTCTGATACTTCTAGAACAATGTAGTTGTCGTCTACTTTGGTTACTTTACCAAGAATACCGCCGCTTGTTACCACTTCAGTTCCTTTCGCCAAAGAAGCAATCAAGTTGCGATGCTCTTTTGCACGTTTTGCTTGTGGGCGCCACATCAAGAAATAGAAAATGATAACGAAGCCGACAAGTAGGACAATATTAAATATGCCTGCGTCTGCTGGTGCGCCACCTTCAGCGTATGCTGGTGAGATCAATGCGATCATGGTGTTTACTCTCCAATGGTTTATGAAACTCTCGTCTCGCTATTTACAGTTACTAAACGCGAAACTATTACTATAAATACGACGCTTTTACTTAAATGCAAAAACGTTATTATTTAGACAAAGGCGGTGTTTCCATTCCGCGTTTTGCATAAAACTCATCAACAAAGGCGTCAAATCTACCTTCATCAAGCGCTGTGCGCAATCCTGCCATCAACGTTTGGTAATATCTCAGGTTATGAATGGTATTAAGTTGTGCACCTACCATTTCTTGACACTTATCTAGATGATGTAAATAAGCCCGAGAAAAGTTTTTACAAGTGTAACAATCACATTCTTCATCCAAAGGACGAGTATCGTGACGATTTTTAGCATTTCGGATACGAACAACGCCGTCAGATGTAAACAAGTGTCCGTTACGAGCATTTCGAGTTGGCATAACGCAGTCGAACATATCAACGCCACGTCGCACGCCTTCCACTAGATCCTCAGGCTTACCGACACCCATTAAGTATCTTGGTTTATCCTCTGGCATTTTGTGCGCCACATGATCAAGCACCTTCATCATTTCGTGCTTAGGCTCACCGACGGACAAACCACCGATCGCGTAACCATCAAAACCAATGTCTGTTAGCCCTTCCAACGATTCATCTCGAAGGTTTTCGTACATACTACCTTGGATAATACCGAACAATGCAGACGGGCTATCACCATGCGCATCTTTCGAACGCTGCGCCCAACGCAAACTCATGCGCATAGACTTAGCGGCTTCCGTTTCGGTTGCAGGGTAAGGTGTACATTCGTCAAAAATCATTACGATATCGGAGCCAAGCTCTCGCTGCACTTCCATCGAGATTTCAGGGTTTAAAAATACCTTGGAACCATCAACGGGAGAACGAAAACTCACACCATCTTCTGTGATTTTTCGCATTTCACCTAACGAAAACACTTGAAAACCACCAGAATCCGTCAGAATCGGTTTTTTCCACTGAGTAAAGTCATGCAAATCGCCATGCTCTTTAACCACTTCCGTTCCGGGACGTAACCATAGGTGGAACGTATTACCCAAGATGATGTCTGCACCGATCTCTTCGATGTCTTTTGTTAACATACCTTTAACGGTTCCATAGGTACCGACTGGCATGAAAGCGGGCGTTTCGACGTTGCCGCGTGGAAAGCTCAATGTCGCACGTCGCGCTTTGCCCGACGTTGCGTGAACTTCAAAGTCCATAAAACATTCTGGACGTTTTTCTGACATTTCTTTTATTCCTCTGACTGCGGACCGCTTGCTTCTGGGTTCCGCGTAATAAACATGGCATCACCGTAACTAAAGAAACGATACTTCTCGTCTACCGCTGCTTTGTAGGCTGCCATCACGTTTGAGTAACCTGCAAACGCACTGATTAACATAATGAGCGTGGATTCTGGCAAATGAAAGTTTGTCACCAACGCATCCACCGTTTTGAATTCATACCCTGGATAAATAAAGATGCTGGTATCATCCGCCATTGGCTCGATCTGCCCAGACTGACTCGCAGATTCTAGCGAACGAACACTGGTTGTCCCCACTGCGATTACGCGCTTACCATTCGCTTTTGCCTGTCGCACTTTATCGACAACCTCTTGCGAAACTTCGGCATACTCAGAATGCATGATATGGTCTTTAACATCGTCGACTTTTACAGGTTGGAATGTCCCCGCTCCTACGTGCAAAGTAACGAATGCCGTATCTACACCTTTCTCAGCGAGTTTCTCCAACAGCTCATCATCAAAATGCAAGCCAGCGGTTGGTGCTGCGACTGCGCCCGGTTTTTCATTGTATACCGTTTGGTATCGCTCCTGATCGCTGTCTTCATCAGGACGCTCAATATAAGGAGGCAATGGCATATGGCCTACTTTTTCGAGCACCTCTAAAACCGGATTCTCAAACTGTAAACGAAACAGATTAGCATCACGCTCAACCATTACCGCTTTGAAGGATTCGTTTCTGTCCGTACCAAGATAAAGTTCATTGCCGGGCTTTGGCGACTTACTCGCACGAACATGTGCCAGTATTTCGGTGGATGAAAGTAAGCGTTCGACAAGCACTTCAACCTTCCCACCTGACGCCTTTTGACCAAATACGCGCGCAGGGATAACGCGTGTGTTGTTAAACACCATTAGATCGCCAGGTTCAACCAAAGAAAGCACATCACTGAACACCCCATGCTTTAACTCTCCAGTTTGACCATGAAGCTGCAACAAACGACTCGACGAGCGTTCTGGCATCGGGTAACGAGCAATAAGCTCATCAGGTAAGTTGAAATGGTAATCGGATACTTTCATAAGGTTTCAATAACGGCAATCTAAAAAAACGACGCGGCATTTTAGCGAATTTCTTGTCCATTTGGTACGATTCAAGCGGAAAACCTGAATGAATAAACCTAGAAGGGCTTAATTAACGGCTTTTTTATAAAAAATTAAATTAAGCATTGACAGCCTTAAAGAAATCACGATAATACGCCTCACCTTTTTCAAAGCCAGTGTGATGGAATTGGTAGACATGACGGATTCAAAATCCGTTGCCTCACGGCGTGGCGGTTCGAGTCCGCCCACTGGTACCAAATTAAAAAAAAGCCCGTTAAGTTCGTTCTTAACGGGCTTTTTTTTAATTTGGTATTTTTACTTTTCTGAGAGTGATAAATTCGCCTCGTCTACTCGCACATATTCCCACTTACCAAGACTCTTATTCAATTGATAAAGAATCATTCCATCTTTATCGAACACCTCTTTAACCAAACGCTGTTTGGATCCAACCCCCTTCAAATTGCGAACCCAAACACCATTAATGTACTCCGTATTCACATATCTCGATTTACCTCGATAGTCTTTATATTCACAGACTCCAATCACAAACTTACAAGCTGAGTCCGAATAATATGGGATCAGATCACCCCCCTTGCCTACTCGATATAAAACACCATTTTTCCACGCTATGACATTTTCATAGGTCTTATCTTCCTCACCTACATATACGGAATAATAGAACGCAGCACCTTCTATTTTAGTAAGTGTCGCATTAAGCGGAACACTTAACTTTCCTTCCGTATCTGCAATTTGATTCTGCAGAATATACCTATGCCCCAAAGATAGATGGGAATGATCAAATTCCTGCTCATCCCCTGGAGCCAGAATTTTGTCTTTATACTTAATCAGCACTTGGTGCAACGCGTTAGATTCTGGCTCAGCCTTGAGCAAAGATTTTGAACTATAGTTAGCTTTACACGCTTCAAGACGATCACTGTTTTCAACCATTATTTCAGCGAGCTCATATTGAGCCGAGGAAGCCCTTCCTCTTACTAACTTACGTTTCAAACCATCAGGAGTAACCTCACTCAGCACATCCACTTGGCACGAACAAAACTCGTCATTCTCTTTATTTCTGATGGAACAAGTTAACTTATTCACAAACCTAAAATCTGCGTCTATTCTTTTCATTTGAGCCTCGGGGTCAGTAGCCCGACCAGCACAAGCGCTTAGAATAACGGCGAACACAACCAGAACAATAGATCTCGCATAACTCACAAAGACAATCTCCTACACAAAATTAATTCACCAACCATTAAATCATTACTAAACGCTAAAATCTCCCTATTAAACTTCCCTCATCCTCTTCCTTTTAGCTCAACCCAGCTAAAGACTCACTGAAAGCAAAAAGCCTCATTCAAAAGCACAGCCTCTAAGCCCCACGAAAATATGTTTTTAACTGTAATATTTCCTTCACTAATATTTTAAACTCAAATAAATACTCATTATATCCAGCAAAACCTTGATAAAAGACCAAAAATAGCCGTATCATTTATTTAGTACTCTAAATATTAAAATAAAAAGGAGCCTATTTTTTGCTAGAAAGTAGAGCAATTCGTTTCCATGAACCGATTCGTCTGAATGGCAAAGAGGTGTATGACCTCGTTAAGAACAGCCCTCCTCTGGATGAAAATTCCATGTATTGTAATTTTCTACAATGCGAGCATTTTTCTGATACCAGCGTCTGTGCAAAGCAAGGGGACACATTAGTCGGTTTTATTTCTGCGTATTTATTGCCCAATAACAACAACACCTTGTTTATTTGGCAGGTTGCTATCTCCAAGGAGGCCCGAGGACAAGGTCTGGCTCTCAAAATGATAGAGCACCTTCTGGAGCGCCTCCATCTCAAAAACGTATGCCACATAGAGACCACGATTACCCATGAAAACCAATCGTCTTGGCGCCTATTTGAAAAAGTGGCAAGCGCCCTATCTTGTGAGATCCACTCGTCTGAATGGTTAAACAAAGAAACCCATTTCCAAAGCCAACATAGCACTGAAATGCTCGTAAAAATTGGCCCTTTTCAAACCCAACACTAGTTACCGGAATCAATATTTAATGAAGATCTTCGAAGAAATCGAATCAGAAGTGCAATGCTATGCCCGCTCATTCCCGTGCGTTTTTAACCGCGCAAAAGGCGAGTTTATGTGGGACGAGGACGGAAACCGCTATTTAGACTTTCTAGCGGGTGCTGGCACGTTAAACTACGGCCACAACAATGCTTTATTGAAAAAAGAGCTTCTTAACTACATAGAAAACGACGGTATTACACATGGTTTAGACATGCATACCAAAGCAAAAGGTGAGTTTTTACAAACCTTTAGCGATAAAATACTCAAACCGAGAAACCTAAGATATACCGTTCAATTTACCGGCCCAACAGGCACCAATGCGGTTGAAGCGGCAATGAAAATTGCGCGAAACGTCACGGGGCAGTCGAACATCGTCACCTTTACAAATGGGTTCCACGGCGTAAGCCTTGGTGCGTTAGCTGCGACAGGTAACTCACACCATCGAGATGCCGCAGGAACGAGCCTCACTGGCACGCATCGCATTCCTTATGATGGCTATCTGGGCGACAACATCGACACGACAGAGTACTTAGACAAGGTGCTTTCTGACTCCAGTAGCGGCATCAACTCCCCCGCTGCAGTTATCGTGGAAACCGTTCAGGGTGAAGGCGGCATCAACGCGGCGCGCATTGAATGGCTACGCAGTCTACAAACGGTTTGCCGCAAGCATAGCATTCTATTGATTATCGACGACATTCAAGCGGGCTGCGGCAGAACGGGCGATTATTTTAGTTTTGAAGAAGCCGGTCTTGAGCCAGATATCGTTACTTTATCCAAGTCACTAGGCGGTTATGGACTGCCCTTTGCCGTTGTTCTTATGAAGCCTGAACTAGATCAATGGAAGCCGGGTGAGCACAACGGTACTTTTAGAGGTAACAACCTTGCCTTCGTCACAGCCAAACATGCAATTGATCACTATTGGTCTGACAACCACTTTTCCAATGAGATAAAACGTAAAGGCCAGTATGTATCGCAGCGTTTAACAGCGATGGCAGACAAGTTTGGCGACGGTAAATTTACTGTCAAAGGCAGAGGTATGTTTCAAGGTATTAACTGCATCAATGGTGAGATCGCGGGAAAAATCACTAAGAATGCATTCACAAAAGGATTGCTGATCGAAACCAGCGGCGCAGACGATCAAGTCGTTAAACTGTTATGCCCTCTTATTATCGGTGACGAAAACCTAAAAGCCGGCTTAGACATCGTTGAACTGGCTATTCAGGAAACCTGTGAGGATTTCGATTCTTTCCCCAATGAAACACTCTACTTCAAAGCCAGTTAAGGAAACCACTCTATGATTGTTAGAAATTTAGCCGATGCTGAGAAGTCGAATCGCCGTATTGTTTCTCCTGAAGGAAGCTGGGAAAGCACAAGACTGCTTCTAAAAGACGACAATATGGGATTCTCATTCCATATTACAACGATTTATAAAGACGCAGATTTCCAGCTTCATTATAAAAATCATCTTGAGTCCGTATACTGCATGTCTGGCAGAGGCGAGGTGGAAGATCTCGCGACTGGAGAAAAGCACCCAATAACGCCCGGAACCGTGTACATTTTAGACAAGCATGACAAGCACATGCTACGTGCATTCGAGGAAATGAAAATGGCGTGCGTTTTCAACCCGCCTATCACGGGGGCTGAAGTACATAATAGCGAAGGTGCGTACGAACTTGAGGACACACCTCTCGCAACGTTATAAGGAGATCGACGCCTGACATGCAAGGTCATGTAACCTGAGAGTCATCAAAAGCGCCCTCTAAAGTGCCATTCGCCTTCGTCTATATCGTTGCGAATGGCTTCTTTAATGTCGTCATCAATTTCATTCGATGCCATATCGTATAGCCCTGACATAGAAAGCGCTTTTTTCCTGTCTAAGCTCTTACCAAGATATTCATAAACAACACGAACACAACACGGTACGCGTTCGCCCGACCCTGATACCCCTAACCGAAGCCCTTTTAGTCGCTCTACGCGATTTTTAAACGATGGATATAAGATCGTCTGAGTAACTTCTACTTTGGTATGTGCTTCATAATCCATCAAGAAGAGACGGTCAGAAAGAAATTGAACCACCCCCTGATAAATACCATGAAAGGGCTTTTTACTTGTTTTTGGATTAAAACGCTCTATGCGCTGGTAATAGGTTTTACCATCTTGCGATTCAATATGAACAAGCGTCCTTAAAATCTGCCCCGGACAGGACATAGAAATATAGTATTCAAAGTAATATCCACAATACTTGTCGAGGTCTTTCTGCCCCACATGATTCAGCCGATCAAAATGAGTTTGCTCGATACTTCGTTCAGAAACCGAGGTGTCCTGATTGATGGGGCGAGCTTGTACCAATCGCTGAAATTGATTATGAGGAAGAAGCATCTCGCTTTGTGTCACACCAAAAAAGTCGCATATGCGTCGCATAGTGCTGTCTGCCGGAACCGTCTTGCCATTTAAATAACGATTAAACTGCGGGCGGTTAATTTGCAAACGGCGACATACTTCGGCGATGGATTTGTAATAACTGCACAGTAAGCGCAAATTATTTTGAAAATCTAAGTTCATCGTTACTACCTACCCCACCCTTTCGTTAACCCCTACGATAGTACTAGAGAAACGCTTGTCATTCATTAGTCACTATGACGCTAGTAGACGCTAATTTAGCACCTAATAGCATCTATTGGTATCAACTTACAAACTCCTTTTATCACCCAAAATTCGTTTCAATATATGAGCAATGATCACCCTTAGCGAGGGCTGATTTGAGAGCTTGATTTAAGCATTATCAGCTCTTGGGCACCCTCGCATTTTTTACGGATTAGCTCGATATGAACACTCGCTCTGAATACGATCTACTTGGCACTCTCGATGTACCCGCTGACGCTTTCTACGGTATTCAAACACTACGCGCCGCAAATAACTTTTCAATTACCGGTGTGGCGATTTCTCATTTTCCTGAGCTTATAAAAGCGATGGCGATGGTAAAAGCCGCTGCCGCTCACACTAATTTCGAATATAAACTATTGGAAGAGCATCAGACTAATGCCATCCTATCAGCCTGTCAGGAACTGATTGACGGGCATTATCACAACCAGTTTATCGTCGATGTTATTCAAGGGGGCGCGGGGACGTCCACCAATATGAATGCGAACGAAGTGATCGCAAATATCGCGCTGACTAAAATGGGGTATCAAAAAGGCGACTATAAAAAGCTGCATCCAAACGATCATGTAAACCGTTCCCAATCTACAAATGATGCCTACCCTACCGCAGCCAGCCTTAGTATCCAATTCGCAGCGGATGCGTTCGTTCCTGTTTTGTCGTCTTTAAAAGCCTCTTTGGAAGAGAAAGGTCGAGAGTTCGCCAGTGTGTTGAAAATGGGGCGCACTCAATTACAAGACGCGGTCCCTATGACGCTAGGTCAAGAATTTGACGCCTTTGCGGTCAACCTAGGAGAAGATATCGACCGCATTCAAGAAGCGTGCACTCTACTATGCGAAGTAAATTTAGGAGGCACTGCAATTGGTACTGGCATCAACACGCCAGCAGGTTATGCAAAAAAAGCCGTGGACCACTTAGCCAAGATATCTGGCAAGCCCGTTGTACCAGCCACAAATTTAGTGGAAGCCACATCTGACATGGGCGCCTTTGTCTTCTTTTCGGGGATTTTAAAACGCCTTGCAACGAAACTAAGTAAAATGAGCAATGATTTACGCTTGCTGTCCAGTGGACCTCGTACAGGCTTTGGCGAAATCAAGCTCCCAGAAATGCAGCCTGGATCATCAATTATGCCAGGAAAAGTAAACCCAGTGATCCCCGAGGCAATGAACCAAACTGCGTATCAAGTTATTGCGTCTGACCTGGCGGTGACGCTCGCTGCCGAGGCAGGCCAGCTTCAGCTAAATGCCATGGAACCCATGATCATTTACAACCTGCTTAACTCTATCAAAATGCTAAAAGAAGCTTGCCACATGATGGAACATCGTTGTATCAGAGGCATTGAAGCAAATGTCGATGCGTGCGCAGCGCATGTCGAAAACAGCATTGGCATTATCACTGCGCTCGTCCCTCACATTGGTTATGCTAACTCGTCGCGCATCGCGCGTAATGCGTTAATGTCCGGTGCGACAATTAAAGCTCTGATTCTGGAAGAAAAGCTTCTAACGGAAGCTCAACTCAATGAGCTTTTGAAGCCCGAGAATATGATCTCGCCGACACCTTCGGCGCAGACATCATCGCAAACATCTTCATATCCATCGCCCTCATCTATATCGCCCTCACCAACAACTGAGGGTGTTTAATGATGAATAAAATACTGATCGTTTATACTGGCGGCACCATTGGCATGATGGAAACCGACAGTGGATTAGCGCCTTCATCAGGCTTACGTACGAGAATCCATCATGCGGTCGGAGACAATCTTGCTGAGCTGCCATTATTTGATGTCATCGAACTAACCCCTCTTATCGACAGCGCCAATATTGCGCCGGATCATTGGGCTCGTATCTATGACACCCTGCAAGACAAATGGAATGAATACGACGGCTTTGTCGTATTGCATGGTACCGACACACTTTCATATAGCGCTTCGATGTTGTCGTATATGTTTGGAGCCTGTAATAAAAACATCGTCATCACTGGGTCTCAGATCCCGTTGGGCATGAAACGAAGCGATGGACTTGCGAATTTAGAGGCGGCAATGAGCGTTGCCGAAACACCCTCTCTTGGCCGTGTTACCGTCCTTTTTCATCACTATTTAATGGAAGGCACACGAACAACGAAATTTAGCAGCCACAAATTCGATGCGTTTAAATCATTCAATACAACGCCACTGGCAGAACTGTCTATAACGCAAGCCTTGCCGAAAAGAGCGTTGTCAGCACTTGTTCCACCAAAAATACGTGATATCGAGTTTAAAACAGAGGCCGTTGGCATTCTTACACTGCATCCGGGTTTACCTTCGTATTCCTATCAAGGGTTTCTAGACGACCAATGCAAGGGTCTTATATTGCAAACCTACGGAGCAGGAAACATCGCTGACCACAATAAAGGCCTGCTGACCTTTCTAAAGCAAATGAAAGAACAAAGAAAAACCGTCGTAAACGTTACCCAGTGTCATCATGGTGGAACCTCTATCGGCTCTTATGCAGCCGGTTCGGCACTTACTGAGCTTGATGTACTCGATGGAAAAGATCTCACCTTAGAAGCAGCTTTTACTAAGCTTCACTGGTTACTTTCGAACAATCTTTCGTATGACGATATAAAAAAAGATTGGAATAAAAATATTAGTTACGAAGCCTCCTTTTAGAGCTATCTAGAAGAGTTGCTGATCTAGAAGAGTTTAAAAGAAGTTTCGTTTTCTAACTTTAGAAAGCACCCTATTCATTACACTCTATAGCCGCCTTACACTATAATCGGGAGCACTGTCATCCGTTACATTCAGAGCTCATCAGGACACTTATTTAATGATTATCACCTTAACGACCCCAGCTATGCTTTTTCCAGCCGTTTCTTTGTTGCTGTTGGCTTACACCAACCGTTTCGTTACGCTGGCGTCGATCATCCGTAATTTCGCTCCTGATGAGAATAATGACGTCATAACAGAACAGATCACGAATCTACGTCAGCGGATATATTTGATTAGGCGAATGCAGGAAGCGGGTGTGATTAGTTTTTTGCTTTGTGTCTTGGCTATGCTTGCCATCTACATCGAGTATCAGAAAATTGGCAGCTATATTTTTGGGGCAAGCCTTGTTTGCCTAATGTATTCGCTATATTTATCTGTCAGGGAAATTCGAATATCGTGTGACGCGCTTGACGTTCATTTGAAGGAGTTCAACGTGTCTTTCAAGAAGAAAAAACGCAAAAGTAACTAGCAGCCAACCCTTCACAAAGATTCATAAAATAGGTTCGTTAAATAAACTTACCCAGATTAATGCGCTTCTTCTAACAAGGAAGTGCATTGAACAGGCACCCACCCAAAACGGCCTTCTTCATTTTGAACGTAGTACCATTGATTGAGCTCTTTGAGCACAACAAGTACATCACCACGGTCAATATTCAGCTCACAGGCATTGTAATCACATTTGGCATACCCGATGAGACCTCTTGAGGTTGGCTCAATGTACTGCACGGGCGCCCATCCGCGATTTTTATCTTCTGTTTCCACGCGAATCCACCCTTCAAACTCTGCGTCCAGCTCTCCTAGTATAAGCTTATCGCCCGGCTGGAACTCAATAGGATTAGGGTAATTCGAAATATGTGAGTTGATTGCTTTAACTTTCATAGTCCTACCTTACGAAAGAATATTGAGTCGATCAATTTCCAAACATGTATTTTTATGTATATAACCATACCGCCTCAGTAGTTTTTTGTACATAAGCACACAATCAGATGGAAATATGTAAATTAGACTTTACATATGAATTAGCTGTATATACTTAAAATAATACGCGAGAACTATCGACCAGAGAGAACAACACATAGAACTAGCAGCCAGATAAAACAACACATAAAACTAGGTTGATCTAGATTCGAGAGTTTTATATATGAAAAAATTAAACATTCACGACTGCCCCTATGACTTAAGCATAGAAAGACTTAAAACAGCGTCTATTTTTGGCGCCCTCGGACCTGATGCTATCGAATTTCTACTCACTAATGGCAATTTGGAAGAATTCGAAGAGGGAGAGACCGTATTTGAAAAGGACGAGGTTGCCGATGGTTTTTATATCATCCTAGATGGTGAAATCGAACTGTTTAAAGACAAAGAAGCCTATGAAAAAGCCATGAAATTTGGCGAAGGCTCAATCGGTTTTGGCGAAGAACTTGGGTATTGCACAATGATCGCCTTACTCCCTCGCGCCGCCAACGCACGCACCAGTAAGAAGACACTTGTCTTAAAAGTCGACTCGTATGTGTTTGGACAGTTTCACGACTATTACGCATTCGATTTCGGTATTCTGATCCTAAACTTATCACGCGATATGGCTAGAAAATTAAGATTGTTAAGCGGCACGTTATCCGAGCATGATATTACAGTTGATAGGTCGTAATCCTAGCACCTCTTTGCTCTCCGGCAATCGTGCCTAAAACGTCACAACCGCTCAATAAAACAGAACGTGTCGCGTAACTGCGTGGCACTAAACATCGCGAGTTCCCCGGTCAAATACTGGCTTGTAGACACGATCCATGATTTCTTATGTCGTTAATTCCTTATAAATTATAGGCTTATATATTCAAATGACATTTAATATGAATGCACTTTGAATCGTTGAAATTGTGTGAAAAAAACGCTCTAAATGCGAGAACAAAACAAATTTTATGAATATTCAATTGACAAGCCTGAGCACTTGAAATTAAATCGATAACCGTTCTCAACTTTGCTTATCGCCAACATGGAGCCGTCAATTTATGTCTACCCCTCGTATTCGTGAACTTACCGTACTTAGAAAGCACTACGTTACAGAAAATATGCTTCGTGTCACACTAGGCGGCGAAAACATGGATACCCTTCCAAAAGATCATGAGGGCGGTTACGTTAAGCTTGTCTTCCCAAAGGGCGACGGTCGATTAATGCGCACCTACACCATTCGAAATCAATCGGAGCAAGAGCTCGACATTGATTTCGTTATTCACGGAGCGCATAAAGAGCAAGTCTCTGGACCAGCATGTACTTGGGCTCGCGAATGCATTCCAGGAGACAAAATCAATGTTGGTGGTCCGGGGCCGAAAAAACTCGTCTCAGAAGACGCTAACTGGATTTTAATCGCAGGCGATATGACAGCACTGCCCGCCATCAGCGTTAATATAGAGAATCTATCCAATACAACAAAGGGTCATGTGGTTATTGAAGTAATGTCTGAGCAAGACATTCAACCACTCACGACACCTGATGGCGTCGAGCTGCATTGGGTTATTAACCCACATCCGGGCAAGGACTCCGATTTCCTATTAAATAAAATCAAATCATTGAATTGGTACGAAGGGAACACTGCTGTTTGGGCTGCCAGTGAATTTAGCTCGATGAAGAAATTACGTCACTTTTTCAAACAAGAAAAAGGACTCGATAGAAAAAACATGTATATCTCAAGCTATTGGAAAAATGGCATTAGTGAAGACGAGCATAAGGTTGTTAAAAGTGAAGATGCAGATAAGGAATCGTAGCCTCATAGCAAGGTTTCGTACCCTGTACCTTAAACCTTAAAACGGATGGAGATGGCCAGTTAAAGCAAGGGAAGGTACGAATAAGTCAGAGAAGCAGCCTAAGACGTTGCCTTTACTTGCAACAAACTAGCACCAAGTCCGACAAAGATCCCGCCGCTTAAGCGATGAAACCAGCTAATATTATTGCCTCTTGAAAGAAAGTGTTTAGCACGGTTTGCTAGTGCGCCATATATCGTCAAACTGATAAATGAGTAAGCCATAAACAGACTTGTCATGATGGCGAACTGAGGGGCAAGCGATGCATTCGTATTCAAAAACTGTGGGAACAAAGCAACGAAAAACAGAATCGGCTTCGGGTTTGTTACGGCGACAAAAAAGCCTTCTTTGAAGTAAGAAAAAAGTGTTTTTCCGCTTTCTTCTTTTTGATAAGAGACTTTTTGAGCACCTTTGAATGTTGCCCAAATTTGCTTAATGCCTAAATAAATCAGGTAACTTGCACCCACTACTTTTACGATGGTAAACAGGGTGGCCGAGGCCAACAACAATGCGCTTAATCCACTGATAGAACAGCTCGATAAGACCAGCAATCCCAATATATTGCCCAGCGCAGAAGACATGACCACTTTAAGTCCGTTGACAGCGCCGTTATACAAAGCGAGGAAAACAGCAGGACCAGGGCTTATAACATAAAAAAACGCGACAACGGCATACAGTAAGAACGTATCAATACTCATTGTTTATCTCCTTATTTTACGTCTTGGTGATGAATACACTAAAAAACTCGGAGGACAATAACAAGCCTTGATCACGTTATTCTTACTGTGTGCACAATATTTAGTAAGCCGCTATATCGTATAATCAATCGCCGCAATGTTATCAACGTACACGCCGTTAAAGCGCATAATATCCTGATGTTTAGGGTGCTCCTGATACGCTCTTAGACTGTCTAACGATTCGAATTTCATAATCAGGATCAAATCCCAGCTACGCCCTTCTTTAAGCTCATCTCTGCCGATCTCTAGATACTTAACGTGCTCAATTTCCTTTTCAAGCGTTCGCATTCGAGCAATAAATTCGTTGATGTGAGACTCTGGTGTCTCTGGTTGATATTTCAATACTACATAATGTTGAAGCATAATCCGTTTCCTATTTCAGCGCAGAGACATCAATTGTTGCGGGAGATTGGTTGAGTTTTTCCATCTCATAACCTGCAGCGGACTTATAGCGTAACATCGCTTCTTCGCGATCCGCCTTTGGAAATACCTCTTCGATATCATCAAACTCGCCATTACAACGTTCATCCAACATTTTTAATAGAATGAATGGGCCCAACCCTCTGTTTCTCAACACGACTTTTGATATGTCTTCACATAAACGCCCATTAAAGGCTTCCAAAGCCTGTGCCGACACACCATTTTCAATCAGGCAAGCACCTAAAATACGTGCATCGACGATGGCTTGAGTCGCGCCATTAGAGCCTGTTGGGTACATTACATGGGCAGCGTCACCCAGAAGGATTACGTTTTTATCTTGCCATGTTGGTACCGGATCGCGATCAATCATCGGGTATTCATATATATCTGATGAACCGCGCAACATTGAAGGAACGTCTAACCAATCGTAATTCCACCCTTCAAAATGGTGAACGATGTCTTCAACGTCTACTTTTTTATTCCAGTCGCCATTCAAACCGTCTGACGTATCCATGGTGACTTCGGCAATCCAGTTTACATCAACCAGACCGGTTTCAGGATCAGGCTCAGAAATAGGGTAAAAAACCACTCGGTGATCGTGACGTCCGACGCCCACAAAAGAAGCGCCCGTACGGATCGGTAAGCTTTTCGCGACGCCGCGCCACATCACAGCACCACCCCAATGTATAGGCGGTTGATTTGGGTGCATTTGTGCACGCACTGCAGAGTGCAAACCATCGGCTGCGACGAGAAGCGAGCCTTGAACGTCAATCAATTCACCTGACGCTAATTTAACCTTCGCGACAACGCCTTTAGAATTTGAAAGGTTCTCGTACCCTACGACTTTGTGTCCCGTTTTAATGGCATCGGAACCTAATCGCTCTTTCGCTAATCGATACAAAAGCATTTGTAGCTCACCACGATACACAGAGTATTGTGGCCATTTATAACCTGCCTCTAAGCCACGAGGCTCGGAATACACGTCTTTACCATTCAATCCAACCAGTGCCCACTCTTTTGTCTTAATGCCTATGGACTCAAGCTCGTCGTCAGTAATCCCCAGATCGTAGAGCTCTCTCACTGCGTTTGGTTGAATATTGATGCCGACGCCCAGCGGTTTCAGCTCAACGACAGACTCGAAAACAATGCAAGGAATACCAATTTGATGGAGGGTTAACGCAGTAGCAAGCCCACCAATTCCACCGCCGGCAATAAGAACAGGAAGAGATGAAGTATGTTGATTTGATGTCATAATTATTTTTTCTTAGAGGGAATCCATTTAGGCACGGACGAGATCAAAATGCGGATTCGACAACCACATAGTCTGGGCATACGTGCCTAAACATTACTTTTTGCTGTTTAAATCAGGAGGAAAGATTATACAGAGACTATCGGGCATTGCACCCGAATCGTCGAGTATTTTGAAATAAGGCTCAGTTTCTTTATCGCTGTCTAGGACTACTTATTCTAGGTAAGTACTATCTAGATAAGTACTACTTAGATAGATACTACGCAAGCTTTGACCAGACCGCCCATTCATTGCCGCACGGATCAAGGAAGTGGAAACGTCGTCCACCCGGAAACTCGAAAATTTCCTGCTCAATGCTACCGCCATACTCTTTGACCCGCTCTAGCGTCGTTTCGAGTTCAGACGAATACAATACCACCAACGCAGCGCCATTCTGTGGCCGAGACGCAAAATCAGCCTGAAAGAAACCGCCATCCAAACCCGCGTTTTCAAAGGCCGTGTATTCCGTTCCAAAATCCTGAAACGACCAACCAAATGCTTTTTCAAAAAACGATTTGTTCAGCGTTAAGTCTTTGGCTGGCAATTCAACGTAATTGATCTTATTTGATTCCATACTCATTCCTCTAATCGTCAGCACTTTTATAACCAGCGCGTTTATACGGCCGCAATGGTGACAAGAATAACACTAATTAAAATCATTGTGCCGCCGACCCATTGCTGCGGTGTCACTTTTTCCTTAAATTTTTTCTTTGAGTAATAAAGCGTCCCCAGTATTTCTATTTGTCCCAATGTTTTAACTAGCGCAGGGTTTACCAAAGCAAAGCCAGTAAACCAACCAATAGAGCCTAAAGAACTCAATACACCCACCTTGCAACTTAGCCCAAATGACTGAGTAATCGGAGCCAATACATTACGCGTTCTATAGATTTGAATACTGCATAATAAAATAGATTGTGTGGCTAGCACATACCACAGCGCCACCCCAGCCGACGTAATCACAGAACCCTCCAAAGCATGACTGGCTTTCGACGCGGTCACCGAGGTTATCGCAAAACACAACCCGCTTCCCAAACCTGCCAGAAGCGACATATCTCTATGGGCGTGGCGAATGTTATTAAATTTTACACTCATTATCAGAGCACCGAACACACCTAACGTAATACCTAACCAAGCCGTCACATCGAGCGAGTAATGCAGCAAAGGAATTCCAATAACAGCCGCCAGTACCGCTTCCGTTTTCGCTAATAATGTCCCTAATGCAAAGCTACCCGATTGAAAAACACGCAACATGAGGTAAGTTGCCAAAATTTGCATGACTGAGCACACACTTGCATAAATGAAAAACTCGGAAGCACTCGGCATTTGAACGCCACCGAACAACCACCAGCACAGCATCAAATACAGAGAAACCAAGGGCAAACCGAACAAAGATCGCGCCATGGTGGCGTGTAAAAAGCCTTGTTTTTGAGAAAGCGTTTTTTGATGAGCCGTCCGCATAGACTGACATGCGGCGGCAAAAAGTGTGACTAAAATCCACATAATAGCGTTATACAAACCAATAGTTAGAGTAGAAATGAAGCTCGCTGTCATAAGAGCCGCCTAAATATCTACGTCAAATAGACATTTAGCTCTCTCTGTTACCTGCGATTTAGGCGTGAGAATGCGCGTTGCTTAAGGATTTGTAAAAGGAATAATTTCTATAGTTTGCATTCCATCTAGGAATTCACATTTTTTTAATGATGCGCGGTATAAAATCTTTTTATGAAAAAGTCTACGTTTATACAGTTTATTAAATTTAGCCTTGTTGGCTTGATTAGCTTTGTCATTGATGTGTTCGCAATGTGGGTATTCAGTCATTGGTTACCCTTAGTGCTCGCTAGAGCAGTCGCCTTTGTCCTTGCAGTATTGACCAACTGGGTATGTCATCGACTCTACACGTTCAAAAGCCACGCGAGCCGCCAAGCGAAGCTGAAAGAAGCGATCACCTTCCTTACCGCTTCTCTGGTTGGCATGATCCCCAATGTCGGAATTTATTGGTGGATTGTTCATTCGGACTGGTATGTAAACTACCATTCCATGTCGCTCGCCCCTCTTATTGCAATGATTCCGGGCATCGTCGCAGGGCAAATCACGAACTTTGTTCTGTCTAAATACTGGGTATTTAAAGAACAACCCGTTGTAGCCGTTCACCCAGACCATTAAACACCAACGTCATTAGACAAACGGCAAAGGATCAGCCCTCGTTAAAGGGCATGAGTATTATGGCGTCTCTTCACGCCCGTCAGCATAGAGCGCAAAACGTCGTGGGGTTTCGCCGTGCGTTTGATCTGACGACGGCCAACGCCAGCCTCCAAATTGCGTTTGCTGGTAGTCAAAAAATGCTTGCTGTAGCTCTTGGCGAGTATTCATAACAAACGGGCCATGTTGTTCCACATTTTCGTTTATCGGCTTGCCTTGCAAGAGCAATATCCTAACACTTTCAGACCCTGTATTTTTGATAGCCAGAGGCGCGTCGCTTTTTACTTGTAGCGCAACATTCACGGGGACAGTGCTATCCTCAGCCTGAACTTGCTCCCCTTCAAAGACATACAAAGTACGACTGAGGTCTCGAACCGACGCAGGCAGTGTCCAACTTGCTTCGACCTCTAAATCGATAATCCAAATGGCCACATGATTTTCTTTGTCATTGGCCCATGAATTCGGCGGACAGGGTAAAGATTGAAGCGCACTCCCATCTACGTTCAAGCTACCAGCCACAACCTTTATCTTGATCCCCTTATCATTTTCATCGCGTAGCGTTGCAATAGGGGTGTCCTCTTTCCAAAGCATGGAAAAGTGAGGTTCAACCATTTTGTTGTACGAAGGTAGGTTAAGCCAAATTTGGAACAATTCGAGAGGGTTGCTCTTTTGAGTATGAACCAGTGGCATCATTTCGGAATGCTGCACCCCCTTCCCCGCCGTCATCCATTGAGTATCACCTTCGCCATAACGACCTGCTGCGCCCATAGAATCAGCATGATCAACATAGCCTTTATTCACAACCGTGACGGTTTCAAACCCTCGGTGAGGATGCGCAGGAAAACCAGGAACCTTACTGCCGTGATACATGCTCCAACCGTCTTTTTGACTGAAGTCCTGACCGATTTGACGGCCGCTTAGTGACGCGTTTGGCCCCAATTTACCATTACCAGCCGGATAGGCGTCGTTATGAAAAGCGCAGAACAAAAAAGGGTCGAACGTCGGCCAAAACATTTGCAGTGGTATCGTTTTAATAATTGCTTTCACAGTCTCTACCTCGTTCTTTTTATCAATATAAATATTTTATATCAGTTAGAGAGACAAAAAACGGGAGATAACAACGAAATTATTGATGAAGATGATCAGAATATTACGGGGAAACACAGATTAAAAAGCAAATAAGGAACATCAAAAAGTCAGAAACTGACTTTTTGATGTTAGTCGTAATAAGTACGATAGCAGCACAGAATGACTGCACCTAAAGCTAAAGCTAAATAGACGGTGTTAGTTTTTCGACATCAAAGGGTAATCGGTATACCCCTCAGCCCCCGGAGAATAAAAAGTTGCTTCGTTTGGTGTATTCAATTCAGCACCGACTTTAATGCGCTCAACAAAATCTGGATTAGCGAGGAACCCTGTTCCAAAGGCAATACTATCGGCTTGACCGCTTGCCAATACTTGATTTGCTTCTTCCGATTGATAACCCATATTAAGCATCAAGTGACCTTTATAATGCGCTCGGGCAACACTGACAACGTCCGCTTGTTGAACACCAAAGAAGTCCGCTCGCATCAAGTGTAAGTAGGCCAAGTTAAAATCATTTAAACGCGTAGAAAGATACTCGGTCAATGCAACTGGGTCACTGTCTTTCATATCGTTAAAGCTGTTTAAAGGAGATAAACGTATGCCCACTTTGGCAGAGCCAATCGCATTTGTCACCGCTTCGACGACCTCAACTAAGAAACGTGCACGATTTTCAACGGAACCACCATAGTCGTCTGTACGTTTATTACTTCCATCTCGCAAGAACTGATCAATAAGGTAGCCATTAGCAGCATGAATTTCGACGCCATCAAATCCAGCCTCAATTGCGTTTACCGCGGCTTGACGAAAATCTTCAACTAACGCTTTTATCTCATCCCGAGAAAGTGCTTTCGGTTGGGAGTAAGGCTGTTTTCCTTCTGGTGTGTGTGTCTCACCGTCAATGGCAATAGCACTTGGTGCGACAGCATCTTGACCACCATTGAAAGAAGGGTGAGCCGCACGACCCGCATGCCAAATCTGCATGAAGATTCGACCACCAGCTTGATGAACCGCTTGTGTGGTTTTCTTCCAGCCCTCTACTTGTTCTTGTGAATAAACACCGGGATCATTACCAAACGCTGACGCACCTTCGGTCACAATTGAGCACTCAGAGATAAGTAGACCTGCAGAAGCCCTTTGTCCGTAGTATTCAGCCATCAGCTCATTCGGTAGATGATTCGTTGCACGACAACGCGTAAGTGGTGCCATGACAAAGCGATTTGCGAGCGCAATGTCGCCAAGCTCCACGGAGCGAAATAAATCAGCATTCAAAGACATGTTCAGGCTCCTGAAACAAAGTTTATATTAGATACTTCTAACATTGGTTTGTTTTGTTCGAATTCAAGCTTATTTTGTTCGAACTCAACTTAGTGCACGTTAGTTCCTTGTTCTGAAGGCTTTTCGACAATAGCGACACATCCGTAGGAGCCAACGCGTTCTGACAGCTCAAACTGATAACCGTATTGATTGCAAATGTCTTTCACGATGACCAAACCTAGACCGTGTCCGTCAGGATTATGAGTGCCACTTAGACCCTCTCCCGAATCCATCAAACCAAATTTATGGTTTGAAACATCCAATGAAATAACCTGCTCTTCGTCGAGCGACTCGACGCCATGTATTACCGCTTCAAACGCATTTTTAAGTAAGTTGACCACCACTATTTTGAAGGCGGGTAACGGCATTGCAAAAAGCACGTCATCCGGCATCGTTAACTCAAACGATACCTGACTCGTTTTACTCGTTACATGCAAATCATCAAAGTGCGTTATCCATTCTTGCACCTCTTTTCGGCTTACATTGATCTCCACCAACTCATCCATTTCGCGGTCAATTTGAGACAACATTAGCAAGGTTTCGATATAGTCGGTCATTTCATGTGTTGCTTGCTCTAGACGATGAACTTGTCGTTGCTCAAATTCGGACGTCACCTTACGTTTAAGCAGATTCGCAGCGCCCCGAATAACCATAAGAGGCGTTCTCAGTTCGTGGCTCGCTCTTCGATTAAATGCCCTTTCGCGTTCAATCAACCGAGCATTTTTTTCCTGTAGCAGATTTAGTTGATTAACAAGTAGCACGATCTCTCGGGTTACGATTCCATCTGGCACAGGAATAGCTGATTGGTCATCTGTTGCGCGGTTTTCAAGATATCGGGTTAAATTCGATAATGGCTGAGTCAGTCGTCGAGCAATGAGCAACACAACGATCAAACTCACGAAAAGCAAAAGAATCGATATCGATAATTGAATAAACTGATTCTTGAATACTTTACCTTCGCTGGCTTCGTATACTTCGTCATAGTGAACTAAGTAAAGATTTCTCTCGATGCCCTTTTCGTCGATGTACTGTTCTTTTACCCCAAACATTTCAAGATCGGGTTTATAACCTTGAATGAGCTCAACCACTTCGCCAGATTTCACTGATTCCGGAAAAAGGACATACGACGGCAGCGACTCGTCTCCCAAATAAGCGCGTGACATTTTCGACAATACGACCTTTTTTTCACCATGATGATGAAAATAGATTTTTGCCTCTTCAACGTCTTTGGATATGCGCTCCTTCGCGTACACTCTCTCCATGGTTTCAATCATGGTGTCTATCATTGCAAAGTGAAAGGTAATAATAGCGAACGCAACAATAGCGAAATAAATGAAGGTAAGTTGTCGAGAGGTTCTAATCGGCGCGTTCATCTGGCCTTTCCAATCGGTATCCGGACTTTGAAACGGTTTTTATATAAGGATGATCAAACGGTTTATCGATCAGATTACGCAGTTGATAGATGTGTGTTCGAAGGATCGAAGGATCTTGCTCTTCTTCCCCCCACAATTCGTGGATGATTTCAGCGCGTGAAACCATGTCCGGCGCTTTTGAAATTAAGAGTTTGATGATTTTATATTGCGATGGGTTCAATGAGTATCTACCCCCTTCTCGCTCCACAATACGACGCCCACAATCAAGCGTTAGCTCGCCAAACGTTAAGGTTTTATTGGATTCACTATCTGCTTTGTTCCTGCGAATCAAAGCGTCCACTCGCGCCCCAAGAATGTCTAAGTCGAACGGTTTTACCAAATAGTCATCCGCTTGGCTTTTAAAACCGTCTAAAATATCTTCCCGTGTGTCACGAGCTGTCAACATGATAACCGGCGTTGTAATGCCTTCACTGCGTAGCGTTCGACAAACGGTTAAACCATCCATCTTAGGCAACATAATATCAAGAATGATCACGTCATAGACGTTTTGTCTTATAAGGTTCAAGCCTTGTTCGCCATTGCTCGCGTAATCAAGAACGTCGTCCCTCAGTTCGAAAAAGTCGTAGATCACGCCTGCAATGTCTTTGTGATCTTCCACTACCAGTATTTTCATAAGCACTCTCATTCATAGGACAGGCGGTTAAGGAAGGTACGAAAACACATTTATAGCACATGAAGCGTTTCGTCGCGTCACAGTAACACTTGCCTATTTTGACACATAAACGTGAAAAAAATGTTGATGACGTTTTTGTCACAGTCGTTTTAGTAACGTTGTAAACATCCTTACTATAAAGAATCACGAAAATGTCTTCACAACTATTGTCTTTAGTCGAGCAACAGAGGCCTATTCCTAGTGGTTTGCCACTGGTTAGCATTGTCGTTCCATTCTTTAATGAATCCAAAAGCATAGAGGCTTGTCATAACGCTTTGGTTAAGGTGTTGGACTCATTACAGACACATTGCGAAATTGTCTATATAGACGATGGTAGCAGCGACGATAGTTGGCGTCAGGTGTGCTCATTCCGATCTCAAAAACACCAAATTTCGCGCATTAAGCTGAGTCGGAATTTTGGTAAAGAAGCCGCCTTGTCAGCCGGATTAAAAGCATCTAATGGGCGCGCTGCTATTCCGTTTGATGCGGATTTACAAGACCCACCTGAATACATCCCTAAAATGATCGACGCTTGGCAGGCTGGTGCCGATATTGTAGAAATGAAGCGCAGCGAAAGGCTTGGCGAAAGTACCATGAAGAAAACCAGCGCTAAGCTATTTTACAAAATACTCAACCTGCTGAGCGACATCGAGTTGTCGGAAAATGTTGGCGATTTTAGGCTACTCGACAAGCGCGTTGTTGACGTGATTAACAGCCTGCCCGAGAGAAGCCGTTATATGAAAGGGTTGCTAAGTTGGCCGGGGTTTAAGCGAAAAACATTACTTTTCAACCGCAACCCTCGACAGACTGGGGAGTCAAAATGGAATTATTTTGCCTTGCTTCATTTGGCTTTTGAAGGCATCACCTCATTCAGTATTAAGCCTTTGAGGTTGGCGACCATTGCAGGTGTTCTAACGTCTTTTATCGCGCTGTCTTACGCACTTATCACCTTATTTAAAACACTGATATACGGAGACCCTGTTGCGGGTTATCCCACTCTCGAAATTACTATGCTGTTCCTCGGCGGAGTGCAGCTGCTTTGTATCGGGTTATTGGGAGAGTACATTGGCAGACTATTTATTGAGTCTAAACAACGTCCACTGTATGTGATTATGGATAAACAACTCACCTCCCCTTGCCATCAAACAGCTAATAAAGAAGAAAAGTAACCGCTAAATGAAAACACTCTCCTTAAATAAGTACCACTTAATCAGTTTAATCGCCGTTTGCCTGATTTTGCGATTAATATCCCTCGGCCTCTACCCTTTGATGGATACAACCGAGGCTCGCTATGCATTGATGGCAAACATCATGCTAGAGACACACAATTGGATTACTCCTATGTTCGACTATGGCGTGCCTTTTTGGGGTAAACCTCCGATGTTTACTTGGATCTCTAGCCTCGGACTCTCCTTATTTGGCAACAACGAATTTGGCAACAACGAATTTGGCGTTAGATGTTTTCACTGGTTTGCAGGTGTTTTCACCATTGTCTGCGTATATCTCTTCTGCAAGAAGCAATTTAATCAAACGATACTTGGCTGGTTTGCCGCTGCGGTGCTTGCCTCGACGACCCCCTTTCTTATTTTTATCGGCGCAGTGATGACAGATTCATTGCTTACACTGTCGATGACCGGAGCCTTGTTGTGTTTTTGGCAGGCCATCAATATTGATGCCGATAAGACTAGCGATCGGCCACATTCTCAGAAATCAAAGAATCAAGGCACTTACTTCAAGTTTGGTTTTTTCGCTTTTCTTGGTATGGGGTTATTGGCAAAAGGCCCCGTTATTCTAATTCTAGTGGCTATTTCAATCGGTTCGTGGGCTCTCTTTTCAGGTGTTTTTTCACAGCTCCCCTTTATTAGCTACCTAATAATGCTTTGGCGCTCCCTTCCCTGGATCAAAGGAACGCTCCTAATGTTAGCGATCGCGTTACCCTGGTATTTACTCGCGGAATACAAAACCCCCGGTTTTCTCAATTATTTTCTAATCGGAGAGCACCTTAAACGTTTTCTCGTATCGGGTTGGCATGGAGACCTATATGGCACCGCACATAAGCATATAAGAGGAACGATTTGGTTATACGGCATTATCGCATTACTTCCGTGGAGCCCATTTTTAATTTGGAAATTGTTCCAGCCAAACAAACGATTTGGTGCCAAAGATAAGCGAGTGAAACAGCAACATGGCGTACTTGAAAATAGAAACGACAGAAAAAGCAACAAGACCCTTTATCGATCAACGCACGATTTCACGTCCTATTTGATCTGTTGGCTAATATCCCCGATGATTTTATTTACCTTTGCGGGCAACATATTGGTCACTTACATCATGCCCGCTATACCGGCCAGCGCCATTTTAATCACACACTTTTATCGCGTTCGCCCGTTTTCATTTAAATGGATTTACCTTGGCTGGCTTAGCCCGCTGACATTGATCATCGTTGTCGTCGCTTTGAATACCTCACTCGTAAACAAAGTAAGCGATAAACACTTAATAAGCGCATGGCAGCAACAACCCGAATGGGCAGCAAGCGAGCTAATATTCGTCAACAAACGGTCTTTCTCGGGAGAGTTTTATGGCGGCAGAGCGGTTTCTTTTACGCCCTCTAATCAATTTGACCTATTAAAAACTAAAAAAGCGTTTTCCAATCAATTTGTAAATGGTGTTTTTATTGTTGATCGCGGTACAAAGAGCGACACTGCGCAACAGTTTGGGTGTCAAAGGCGCTATTCAAACACAATTAAAAGTCTCTATTTTTGCCCGAGTTCAATGAACAAAAAGAACTAATCGATCATCCAAAAGTTACAAAAGACCCTTTTAATTACATTAATACTTTGATGGCTTTCTCTAATGAAATGTATTGATAGACTTGCGCCCGCAAACTCATAACAAACACAAAAAGAGATCCATCCTATGATGATAAATAATGCAATTCATCAGAGTGAGCAGCACACTACGAAAGTCGTACTGGCTCTAGCTGCACTGATCATTCTACTTGCTACATTCAATAATCAAATGCCTGTTGGGATGATAGGTGCACTTGGTGCAATGGTTGTTGTTGGGTACGTTCTAAACTATGTTGGTGATAGAACTCCGATTGTGAATCAATTTTTTGGTGGCGGAGTCATCGTTGTGATCTTTGGTTCATCGTATCTTTTCCACAGTGATATTTTTGCAAACGATATCTCCAAACAAATCACAACGTTTACAAAAAGCGGTGGTTTCCTATCTTTCTATGTTGCGAGCCTTGTGACTGGCTCTATTCTAGGCATGAGTACGGAAACACTGAAAAAGGCAGCGCTAAAGTACATTCCGGTTATCTTAGGTGCTGTGGCGGTGTCGTTCCTATTCACTTGGGTTATCGGCATGATTGTTGGTAAAAATTTCTTTGAATCGGTGATGTTAATCGCTTTGCCTATCATGGGCGGCGGCATGGGTGCTGGTGCGGTGCCTTTGGTGGAAATCATGTCAGGCAATACAGACATGTCCCCTGAAACCTTGATGTCTCTTATGGTTCCAGCATTGGCTATCGGTAACGCGATTGCAATCGTCGTTGCAGGCCTATTAAACAAACTAGGTGAAATCGTACCAAGTTGGACCGGAAACGGCGAACTGATTCGTGGTCAAGAAGCACACGTTGAAGACGAGACTCAAACGACATTAGACATTAAGGTACTAGGTACTGGCGCCCTTCTTGCAATCGCTATGTTCTACCTTGGGACTGTATTGTCAGGCTTCATCAGCATGCACACTTACGCACTGATGATACTGTCTATCGCCATTATCAAGGTCACTGGCCTAATGCCAAAAGTATTAGAAGAAGCCGCTTATTCTTGGTACAAGTTCGTTGTTGGTAATTTAACACCTGCTTTGTTAGTCGGTATTGGTGTGGCTTACACAAACCTAGATCAGATCCTTGCTGCGTTGACTCCTATGTACTTCATCATGGTGTTTACGACAGTGATCGGTGCGGTTGTCGGTGCAGGCATTATTGGTCGTCTAATGGGCTTCTACCCGATTGAAGCAGCGATCACAGGCGGCTTGTGCATGGCAAACATGGGTGGAACAGGTGACGTTGCGGTACTTGCTGCAAGTAAACGTATGCAGTTGATGCCGTTCGCACAAATTTCATCTCGAATCGGCGGCGCCTTTATGCTGATTCTTGCGACTTTTGTGATCGAACTATTTATGTAATAACCCTTTTTACTAAAAAAAGCGGACGGGCAGATAACGCCCATCCGCTTTTTTCGTTTTTACTTTGCTTTTATTTCCACGCTCCCAGACGATTCGTTGCTTTTAGAAAATCTAGGGTATAATCCTATGCTGAATGTTAATGGCTCACGATCTTCTATGACGTTAAAAACCTATTTAGGCCTGATTCTATTTGGCACGACGACGTTTCTTGTCGCTGTGTTTGGCATCATTATCAGTTACAGTGTTCAGCAAACGTATCTAAATGACCTTAGTAGTAAGGGGTTAGAGATTGCTCACATGCTCGCTCTCGATCCATCCATTATTCGAAGTGTGGAACACTCAAATGCAGGTCAGCAAGTCAATATACGCCCTTATGTAGAATCCATTCGCGCACATACTGACGCGTCATTTATCGTTATTACCAACCAAGATGGCATCAGACTAAGTCACCCTATTGCTTCTCGAGTGGGTGAGCATTTCATCGGCGACGATATCGTACCAACCTTAACGGAAGGAAAAAGCCACTCAAATGTCGCCGTCGGGTCGCTCGGCAAAGCCATTCGTAATTTTGCCCCTGTCATATCAAACAACAACGTCATCGGGGCAGTGTCCATTGGCTACCTAACGAGGACAACAGGCGAGCTCGTTCAGGAACACATCAATAACTTTATCATTTGGGTCGCATTCATCTACCTGTTTGTGATCAGTATCATCTCCATCTCTATCTTCAAGCTAAAAAGAACGTTTTTACAAATGGAGCCAGAAAAGATCGTTCAAAGATTTCGCGAACGCGAGCTGATCTTAAACAGTATTCGAGATCGCATTGTCGCGGTCGATCAGCTCCAACACATCACCGCCATTAACGAAGCTGCCTATGAGTGCCTCGTGCCGATATACGATGTAAACGAAGAGGGTCGACAAGACGCTTATTTAAGCGAGCCTCTTGAAAACCTTTCTCGAACACTCTCCAACATTGTGTTTGAAGCAAACGGTAAATTATTACGGACGACAACCCAAATTAGTGGACAAAGTCATGCCATAACCGCCTACCCTGTCACCAACGATGCGCAAACAATGGGTTACGTTCTGGTCTTTCAGCCAGATTACAATGAGACCAAACTAGAAGAAGCATTGCAGGCAAAAACCAACTACGCGAATCACCTAAGAACCAAAACCCACGAACACACCAATAAGTTAAATGTGCTGTCAGGATTGTTACAGACCGGAAAAGTGAACGACGCTATCGAACTGCTTCAGCAAGAAAGCGACGCACACCAACAGATTCTTGGGCAGCTGATCAAAACCATTGAAAACAGTTCGGTGGCAGGAGTGTTGTTAGCGCAATACAACAAAGCCGCTGAATACGACGTATCATTTTTTATCGATGATGATAGTCAACTGGCCGATTACCCCAGTACAATATCGGAACCCATCTCAACCATGCTCGCCAATTTATTGGATAACGCGACGATGGCAGCGTGGGAAAACAATCAAAATAGAACGCCTGAAGTGACACTCTACATCAGTGATCGAAGCAAGCACTTCGTCATCGAAGTTGAAGACTCAGGAAGAGGCGTTCCAGAATCACTCTCCAACAACTTGTATGATTTTGGCGTTTCAAGCAAAGTCAGCAATGAGCAAACAGGGGTTGGGCTATATTTAGTGAACCAAATCGTCCTCCAATTTCAAGGAAGTTTGGATTGGGAACGCAGTGAAAACAACACCACTGTCTTTAGTGTGTATTTAGACAAAAGAGCTTTTAACCTTTTATGACGCCATTAACCGTAATGATTGTTGAAGATGATCCTCGTGCTTCGTATGCGCTGGAAAATGCAATCAATCAACATGACCGATTTAAAGTCATCGCAGCCAGTGAACGTATTTCGGAATCTTTGACTGATGCACTGAATCACAAACCTGATCTCATCATGGTAGACATAACGCTTCCTGATGGCAGTGGTCTAGATTTGATTAGTAGATTGAAACAGTCTGGTATCAACACATCGTATATTATGACAACGGCTGAACGCGACTCTGCCGTGGTCTCCGAAGCCATACAGCTTGGAGTAATGGACTATCTTGTAAAACCTTTACGCGTCTCACGAGTCCACCAAGCCTTAGATGACTTTATTACCTTTAAAGAAACCATCCACAAAATGAAAAAAGTGGATCAAGTGGAAATCGACCACTTGTTTCGTAAAAACACAAGCAACAAAGGTCGACGCACACCTAAAGGCATTGATGAGAACACGCTTAGCAAGTTGATGGATTATATCAATCAAACAGGCGAAAACAGCTTCACTGCCCAACAAGCGGGCGATGCGGTAGAGCTTAGTCGTATTACGGCACGTCGTTATCTGGAATATTTGGAAGAACAAGGCGTTGTTGAAATGAATCTAAACTACAATACAGGTGGTCGTCCTAAACAACATTACAAAAGAAACTATTAGCATCAAAATCGAAAAGAGAGACAATGATAAATGGGTATCTTTCAATTTATAAAAAAAGCCATTACAAAGACAACTCATGCTCATTCATCCAAAAAAATCATTGTAAATGGTGTTGATTACCCTTCTTTTAATCTTGCCTCCGAGTTGCTAAAAACGGGCTGTTACAATATCATCGCCTTTATTGATGAGGAGCCTTGGTCTAACAAAACAGAGCTTCTGGGGACAACTTTACGCTATCCTAGCGATATACAGGCATTAATTTATCGTTATAACGTGGATGCAGTTATTGTATTTGAAAAGACGCCTCCTATTTTTTCCGAATCATTACTCAGGGAAATTAATGACACCAAGGCGACTTTAGTGTCATTAAACAAAACCGATACAGTAACGAAACATGTAAGCGAAGTTGCAAGAAAGTTAACGCTGAGTTCTATATAAACAATAAGAGTGCGGCTTTCTTCAAGCAACGACAGCAACTTTGGAAACCCACCATCTTCTAGGAAGATTGCCGACAAAAGTGCCTAATAAAATACTAACCAGAGCAATTATCAAACCGACTGTAACACTTTCACCAAACAACGGAATGGCTAAAATACTAGCGAAAACGGGCACTAAAGCCATCAATGCGCCCATTTTGGTTGCGCCGATCATTTGAACCGCTTTGCCAAAGCACACCATTTGAATAGCCATTGCTAAGAACCCTTGATAGATTGCTTGAGAGACCAACATCGAAGTTGAAACCTGATCTAGCGCTATTGGCAAAAACAGTAAATAGACAGGAACGTACATCACACAGGTCGTTGCAACGATAGCAAGCATCATTTCGAATGCTGGCACTTTCCAACGCTTTAGCAACACCGTCATAAGCCCCCAAAAAAAGCACGCAAGCACAAAGTACATATCGCCTTTAAGAGTTGCTGTACTACTGATCAAAGTCTCAATCAATAACGCACCAATCCCAATACTACTGAGTAAAATCCCCAGCTTAACTTGATGGGAATGCCTTTCACCTGCTAACAAATAGGCCATAACGGCAATAACGATTGGCATAAGGCCAGGTAGTAGTAGCGCGGCATGTGTAGCCGGTGCATATTCAAATCCGGAAAAAGCACTGAAGCCGTAGGCCACCCCGCCCGTTCCACCCAAGACAAACATTTTCGGTGTAAATAATCGGGCTCTATACTTAACGATAAACGGTAGAAGCAAAATAAAGGCGGTACCAAAACGGATTGTTATCATGTCTGCCGCGCCTAACGCACTTAATGAACCCGCTCGTGATACTAATATAAAACCCACCCAGATAATGACCGCAACCATTCCGTAAAGGTAACCTCTATTCGATGTGTTTAGCGTTTCCATTTTCTTCCCCTATAAAACTGTCTTAGCCATCTCTCATACAGACAGTGTACAAAAATAACTTTTTCAATAATAATGAATAAAAATGAAAGACTCTTTCTAAATATAAGAAGGTTCATCCCATGGATATTAATGATTTATCCGTTTTTGTCGCGGTTATTGAACAAAATGGCATTACACCTGCGGCAAAGCACCTACACCGTGTTCCGTCCAATATAACGGCGCGAATTCAAAAACTGGAAGAGGAGCTTGGGCAAAGCTTATTCTTTAGAGAGAAAAACCGACTGAAGCCCAATAACGCAGGTTTAAAATTACTGGGGCACGCCAAACAAATATTAAAACTCCAACATCATGCACTTCAGGATCTCACCGATCAAGAACCATCGGGGCTTTTAAGGCTTGGCTCAATGGAAAATAATGCGGCCTCTCGATTACCCTACATTCTTTCCCATTTCCATAAGCAATATGATCGAGTTGAAATGGAGCTTAAAACTGGCGCATCGGGGCAACTTGTCGAGATGGTGCTGTCGGGGGCTCTTGATATTGCGTTTGTATCAGATCCACCATCAGACACCCGATTAGAAAAAGCGTTTTGCTTCGACGAAGAGCTCGTAATGATTCTTCCATTGGAATATGCACACTTACCTTTGCCAGAAAAGCTCACCATGGTCGGCTATAATCGTGGTTGTTCTTACAGAGCGCGGTTAGAAAACTGGTTTAAACGCAACAGTCATATATGCGACCGAGTCATAGAAATCCCAAGCCACTACACGATGATAAGCTGCGTCATTGCGGGAATGGGTGTCGGTATTGTTCCGAAATCCGTTCTGGCACTTCACCATTTTAAAGGCGAATTTATTGAGCGAAAGATAGAAAGCGAGCTGGCAATCGCAACGACATACCTCGTATGGCGCAAAGATAATGTGGGTGGTGCCATTAATGCATTTTTACATTCTATAAAAAGCAATCAAGCCTCTCATATGCACAAAGTCAGTTAGTTCCTAAAAGGAGATCGAGTGACAATTAAGACACTCGTTCTTTTAATTTACTTTGTTTTACTCTCAAGTTATGCCAACGCACTTGATTAAGTAACAACGAACCAAGAACAATCGCGATTCCAGCCCATTGAGCTCCCCCCAAATTTTCTCCTATAAACAACACGCCTAATGTCACAGCAGTAACCGGGTTCAACAAAGAGAAGATACCAAATGTGGTCGCGCCAAAAATATTTAACGCCCGAATCATAACAACATAACCAAGTGCCGTATTTAGGCCAACTAACCACACTAAACCGGGTAGCTGCTCAACACTTGGTATCACGATGGGACCCGAAACAACCCAAGCAATCGGAAACAAAAACACGCCCCCTAAAATCAGCTGCCATGCCGCCAGACCGATCACATCATCAGACTTCCATCGATACATTAAAATGGAAGCGACTGCGATTAAGAAGGTTGCAAAAAGCGCAGCGGCAACGCCAATAGGGTCAAGGTCTGCACTTGGGTTTAAAATCAACGCAACACCAATCAATCCAAATATCGATGCCATTAGCGCTTTGACTGCCGGCTTTTTCTTGAAAACTAACCATTGGATTAGAATCAGTTGAAGCGGTAACGTCGCGCCAAGCGTACCTGCAACGCCACCAGGCAAACGATAGGCTCCAATTAAAAGGAAGCTAAAGAAAAGCGAAATATTAATAAAGCCTAAAACCGCCACTCGTTTAAAGGGAACTCTTGGCGCCCTCCTGATCATCAACAATAAAATCAGTCCAGCAGGCAACGCTCTCCAAAAAGCCAGCCATATGGAAGGAATATCAGTCAAGTAAAGACCAATCGCGGCGTATGTACTTCCCCATAGCACGGGTGGCAATAAGCCCAGAAATATATTCATAGTGTACCCAGTCGGTGCGAATTAAAGAGGTTACCCCCGAGAATCTATCTTTTTAGAAAGATTCTTTTTTGAAAGATATTGCAATACAGCCTTTGAATCAAGTATCTTTTTAAAAAGACATTTTGTTTGCACAAAAGGAAAAACATGAACGACCACGTAGACTTTATTTTGCAGCAATGGAAAAAAGCCAGGCCCGAATTAGACTGCAGCCCTATGGGAGCAATTGGACGGTTAAACCGTATATCCAAGTTTTTAGGGACTCAAATAGATGAATGCATTACATCGTTCGGTATTTCTCGACTTGAGTTTGACATACTAGCCACCCTTAGACGTGCGGAAGCGGCCTTAACCCCAACTCAACTGTATAAAGACACCATGCTTTCGTCTGGAGCGATGTCAACGCGATTGGACGCACTTGAGAAACGAGGCTTAGTCGCTCGAATTGCAAGCAAGGAAGATCGTAGAAGTGTTGTCGTGGAATTGACAAATGAAGGAAGAGAGTTCATTGACGAAGTCGTTGAAGCTCACGTAGACAATGAAAAAAATCTATTAGATGTGTTTTCCGACGAAGAAGAAGCTCAACTAAACTCACTCCTTAGAAAATGGCTGTCACACTACGAACAATCACAATGATGGATCGCATCGCCAAAATGCGAAGACTGACGTAATTAGCCATAAAAAAATCCCCGCTGCTGCGGGGATTTTTTAAACTTTAACGTTATTAACGTAAAGTTGGGCTATCTAACAGATCTTACCAACCAGTAAGTTCTTTAAGACCAGCACCGATGTCAGCAAGAGAGCGAACTGTCTTAACACCAGCATCTTCTAGTGCAGCAAATTTCTCAGCAGCTGTACCTTTACCGCCAGAGATGATTGCACCAGCGTGACCCATACGCTTACCAGCAGGTGCAGTAACACCAGCAATGTAAGAAACAACAGGCTTAGTTACGTTTGCTTTAATGAAAGCAGCCGCTTCTTCTTCAGCAGTACCACCGATTTCACCGATCATAACGATCGCTTCAGTTTGCGGATCATTTTGGAACATTTCCAAAATGTCGATGAAGTTAGAACCAGGGATTGGGTCACCACCGATACCTACACAAGTAGATTGACCGAAGCCTGCGTCTGTAGTTTGCTTAACCGCTTCGTAAGTCAATGTACCAGAACGAGATACGATGCCTACTTTACCAGGCATGTGGATGTGACCAGGCATGATACCAATTTTGCTTTGTCCAGGAGTGATAACACCTGGGCAGTTAGGACCGATAAGACGAACACCTAGCTCGTCACACTTAACTTTACAGTCAAGCATATCAAGCGTTGGAATGCCTTCAGTGATACAAACGATTAGTTTGATACCAGCGTTAGCAGCTTCCAAGATAGAATCTTTACAGAAAGGAGCAGGAACGTAGATTACAGATGCTTCAGCGCCTGTTTCTTCTACTGCTTCTTTAACTGTGTTGAATACAGGAAGGCCTAGGTGAGTTTGACCACCTTTACCAGGTGTAACACCACCAACCATTTGAGTTCCGTAAGCAATCGCTTGCTCAGAGTGGAAAGTACCTTGACCACCAGTGAAACCCTGACAGATAACTTTAGTGTCTTTGTTGATTAGAATAGACATTATTATTTGCCCTCCGCAGCTTTAACAACTTGCTCAGCTGCGTCTTTCAAACTTGTAGCAGCGATGATATCAAGATCAGAGTTCGCTAGAACTTCACGACCTTTCTCAGCGTTCGTACCTTCTAGGCGAACAACAACAGGAACGGTTACACCAACCTGCTCAACTGCACCGATGATACCTTCAGCGATCATGTCACAACGTACGATGCCACCGAAGATGTTAACAAGTACGGCTTTAACATTGTCATCAGACAAGATGATTTTGAATGCTTCAGCAACACGCTCTTTAGTCGCGCCACCACCTACGTCTAGGAAGTTAGCTGGCTTACCGCCGTGTAGATTTACGATGTCCATTGTACCCATCGCTAGACCTGCACCGTTAACCATACAACCAACGTTACCGTCTAGAGCTACGTAGTTTAATTCCCACTGTGCTGCATGCGCTTCACGCTCATCTTCTTGAGACGGATCGTGGAACTCTTGCATTTTCTTCTGACGGTATACAGCGTTGCTGTCGATGTTGATCTTACCGTCTAGGCAATGAAGGTTACCTTCATCAGTGATTACAAGCGGGTTGATTTCTAAAAGTGCGAAATCGAAGTCGTGGAACATTTGAGACAAACCTAAGAAGATCTTAGTGAACTGCTTAGTTTGCTCTGGGCTTAAGCCCATTTTGAATGCCATTTCACGAGCTTGGTAAGGTTGTGCACCTACTAGAGGGTCGATGATTGCTTTGTGGATCAACTCAGGAGTTTCTTCAGCAACTTTCTCGATTTCTACACCACCTTCTGTAGACGCCATGAAGACAACTTTACGAGTTGAACGGTCTACAACAGCACCTAGGTATAGTTCGTTTGCGATGTCTGTGCAAGACTCAACAAGAATTTTCGCAACTGGCTGACCATTTTCGTCAGTTTGATAAGTAACAAGGTTCTTACCTAACCAGTTAGCAGCGAATGCTGATACTTCTTCGTGAGAATCAACAAGTTTTACACCACCAGCTTTACCACGGCCGCCGGCGTGAACTTGAGCTTTTACAACCCACTTATCACCACCAATTTTCTTTGCAGCTTCTACCGCCTCTTCTGGCGTATCTACTGCGTACCCTTTTGACACTGGCAAGCCATAATCAGCAAAAAGCTGTTTAGCTTGATATTCATGTAGGTTCATTTGATTCTTCCGCTCATCTTATAATGATTGATATACGCTCTGACTGATGAAAGCGCTAAGTCTAGTCTAACGCTTCCTCAGTCAGAAATTACCGACTCATGGCCGGCAAATCGAATTATTTACGTTTTTTACGGTTAGCAACATGGATTGCGTGGCCGTCTACAGCAAGCGCTGCTTCATGAACTGCTTCACTTACCGTTGGGTGAGCAAAGACAGTAAGCGCGATGTCTTCAGCAGTAGAGCCAAACTCCATCGCAATAACCGCTTGTGCGATCAAGTCTGCCGCGTGACCACCAACAATATGACAGCCTAGGATACGGTCTGTATCTTCACAAGCAATGATTTTAACAAAACCATCTGTGTCATTCGCAGCCATTGCACGACCTGACGCAGCAAATGGGAATTTACCCACTTTGTATTTAACGCCTTCCGCTTTAAGTTCTTGCTCTGTTTTACCAACCCAAGCAAGTTCTGGGTGTGTATAGATAACAGATGGGATGCAGTCGTAGTTCATTTGCGCTTTGTGACCCGCAATGATGTCTGCAACCATAACGCCTTCTTCAGACGCTTTGTGTGCCAACATTGGACCACGAACAATATCACCAATAGCGAACACACCAGGTACCGATGTACGGCACTGCTCGTCAACAAATACGAAGCCACGCTCATCTAGGTTAACGCCCGCATCACCGGCTAAACAGCCATCAGTGAACGGCTTACGGCCTACAGCAACAATCAGCTTATCAAAAACTTCTTTTTGCTCTTCGCCTTTCGCGTCAAGGTAAGTCACTTCGACTTCTTCGCCGTTAATTTGGCTGCCAGTTACACGAGCACCAAGACGAATATCCAGATCTTGTTTCTTAAAGATCTTCGCTGCTTCTTTAGCAACATCTTGATCACATAGGCTTAGGAATTGTTCTTGCGCTTCAAGAACGACAACCTCAGTACCTAGGCGCGCCCATACAGAGCCCAACTCAAGACCGATAACACCTGCACCGATAACGCCTAGACGCTTAGGTACAGAACGGAACTCTAGTGCGCCTTCGTTATCAACGATGATATCGCCAGTACGTGGTGCTGGTGGGATGTTTACAGGAACAGAACCTGTCGCCAAGATCACATTTTCAGCTTCAAGCGTTTTAACTGAACCGTCGTGTGCTGTGAACTCAACTTTTTTGTTTGCAAGCAACTTACCGAAGCCTTCAAAGCTCGTTACGTCATTTGCTTTAAACAGGCCAGCAATACCACCTGTAAGTTGGTCAACGATCTTATCTTTACGATCGATCATTGCGTTCACATCCATAGCCACGTCGCCTACGGAAATACCGTGAACAGAATACTCTTCTTTTGCATCATGATACTTATGAGAAGAGTCCAACAAAGCTTTAGATGGAATACAACCTACGTTAAGACAAGTACCGCCTAAACGTGGCTTTTCATTTTTATCCAGCCACTTTTCAATACATGCTGTTTTAAGACCCAATTGAGCTGCACGAATTGCAGCTACGTAACCACCTGGGCCACCGCCGATTACGATTACATCAAATTTATCAGACATAGGATTTTCCATTTAGTCAGTCGAACAATCGAGGGCGGTAACCCTCGATTGTGTTGAATCATACACCGTTTATTTCTATCAGATAAATAGTTGGTGCGTTCTCTTAGATTTCAAGAAGCAGACGTGATGGATCTTCAAGTAAATCTTTAATCGTCACCAAGAATTGCACGGCTTCTTTACCATCGATCATACGGTGGTCGTAAGATAAAGCTAAGTACATCATAGGCTGAATAACGACTTGACCGTCTACTGCCATGGGACGCTCTTGGATTTTATGCATTCCCAAGATTGCAGTTTGTGGTGGATTCAGGATCGGTGTTGACATAAGAGAACCAAAGATACCACCGTTCGTGATGGTAAAGGTTCCGCCTTGCATGTCATCCATGCCCAACTTACCGTCGCGACCACGTACCGCAAAGTCCATAATACCAGACTCAATATCCGCTAAGCCCATCGCTTCTGTATTACGCAATACAGGAACCATCAAGCCACGGTTAGTTGACACAGCAACACCGATGTCTTGGTAACCATGGTAAACCATATCGTTACCATCGATAGAAGCGTTAACCGCTGGGTAGCGTTTCAAAGCTTCAGTCGCGGCTTTAACGAAGAAAGACATAAAGCCTAACTTAGTGCCGTTATGAGTTTTCTGAAATAGATCTTTGTACTTCTTACGAAGCTCCATCACAGGACCCATGTTAACTTCGTTGTACGTTGTCAACATAGCCGCCGTTTGTTGCGCTTCAACAAGACGTTTTGCAATAGTCGCACGCAAGCGAGTCATTGGAACACGCTTCTCGACACGACCATCAGCACCCAATGCAGGCATTGTTGCAGGTGCAGCAGCAGGCTTAGCTGCAGGAGCCGGCGCAGCCGCTTTCGCTTTAGAAGCCGCTTCTACGTCTTCTTTTGTAATACGGCCACCTTTACCAGTGCCTTTTACATCTGATGCAGATAGACCCGCTTCAGCCAACGCTTTACGAGCCGCAGGACCCGCAACGCCATCTTCGTCACCAGCAGACTCTGCTGCAGGCGCTGCCGCTTCTGCAGGTGCCGCTGCTGCGCCAGAAGCGCCAACAAGGAAGTTAGCCAATATCTCATCGCTAAGAACGGTATCGCCTTCATTCTTAACAATATCACCGATAACCCCTTCAGCAGGTGCTACGACTTCTAAAACAACTTTATCTGTTTCGATATCAACAATGTGCTCATCACGTGCACATGCTTCACCTGGCTGTTTATGCCAAGCAGCAACAGTACCGTCAGCAACTGACTCAGGGAAAGTAGGTGCTTTGATTTGCACTGTTTCTTTCGCCGCAGAAGCTGATGCTGCTGGCGCCGCGCTTGCCGCTGCTGCAGGAGCTGCTTCCGCACTTGCACCAGATTCAAACTTAGCTAAGACTTCATCGCTAAGAACGATATCACCTTCACCTTTCAGTACTTCTACAATGACGCCATCTGCTGGAGCCACAACTTCCAAAACTACTTTATCAGTCTCGATATCAACGATGTGCTCATCACGTGCACAGGCTTCACCTGGTTGCTTGTGCCAAGTAGCGACCGTGCCGTCTGCTACAGATTCTGGAAAAGTAGGTGCTTTTATTTCGATGCTCATTTTATACCCTTATCTCTCTGACAGGCTATGATGCTAGCCAACGATGGCGTCATTAACTAGCGCTTCTTGTTCTTCAACATGGATAGACATGTAACCAGCTGCAGGTGCTGCGGATGAAATTCGGCCCGCAAATCGCAATTTCAGACTTGGATACAGTTTTTCCAAAACTCGGTTCATACGGTGACGGTTAGAATGCCAAGCACCTTGGTTCTTAGGCTCTTCCTGACACCAAACCAGACTTTCAACATTTTTGTACTGTTCTAGGACTTTTTCAAAGTCCGCGTATGGGAACGGGTACAATTGCTCTAAACGAATTACCGCAACATCATCTTTCTCTAGTTCTGCACGACGGTTAATCAAGTCGTAGTAAACCTTACCACTACAGATAACCAATCGCTTAACCTTCTCAGGAGAGATCGTTTCCGATGTCTCTGGCAGAACCGTCTTAAAGCTGCCTTCAGACAACTCTTCCAACGTAGAGATCGCCTGTTTATGACGTAGCAAACTCTTAGGAGACATGATGATAAGAGGACGACGCATTGGACGAATCGCCTGACGACGAAGAATGTGGTAAATCTGCGACGGCGTGGTAGGAACACACACTTGAATATTAAATTCAGCACAAAGTTGCATAAAGCGTTCTAAGCGCGCAGATGAATGCTCAGGTCCTTGCCCTTCATAACCATGAGGTAACAACATAGTTAAGCCGCATAAACGGCCCCACTTGTGCTCACCACTGGTAATAAACTGGTCAATTACAACCTGAGCACCATTGGCAAAGTCACCAAACTGGGCTTCCCAAATGACCATTCCTTTAGGAGATGTCGTTGCATATCCGTACTCGAACGCAAGTACAGCTTCTTCCGACAAGTAGGAATCAAACAAGTCCAAAGGTGGCTGGTCTTCTGATAAATGCTTCAGCGGAATGAACGTACTGCCGTCTTTTTGGCTATGAATAACCGCATGACGGTGCGAGAAAGTTCCGCGTCCAGAGTCCTGACCAGTAAAACGAATAGGATAACCTTGCTCAAGCAACGTACCAAGTGCTAGCGTTTCTGCGTAACCCCAGTTGATTGGCATTGCTCCTGCTGTCATCTTATCGCGATCTTGATAGATCTTCTGAACCTGACGCTGAACAACAACACCGTCAGGGACAGTTGTGGTCTTTTTAGCCAGCTCTTGAAGTTTGGCAATCGGATAAGACGTGTCGCCTTCGTCAGTCCACTCGACACCAAGATACGGTCGCCAGTCAACAAACAACTCTGACTTTGGCTCAAGCACGAGACTCTTAGCAACGTGTCGACCATTATCAAGGTCTTCACGGTTTTCATTTGCCATCGCGTCCGCTTCTTGTTGCGTCAATACATTTTGTTCTACCAAGTATTGCGCGTACAAGGTACGAGTTGTTTTTTGCTTACCAATGATTTGATACATCAAAGGTTGAGTACCAGAGGGCTCATCCGTTTCGTTGTGACCACGACGGCGGTAACATACCAAGTCTATAACAACATCACGTCCGAACTCATAACGGTAATCAAGCGCAAGTTGCGTAACAAACAGCACTGCCTCTGGATCATCGCCATTAACGTGTAAGATTGGCGCCTGAATCATTTTAGCTACATCAGTAGCGTATTCAGTAGAACGCGAGTCTTCTTGACGATTGGTTGTAAAACCTACTTGGTTGTTTATAACTATGTGTACCGTTCCACCCGTTTTGTAAGCGCGTGTTTGAGACATCTGGAATGTCTCCATGACCACACCCTGACCAGCAAATGCCGCATCACCATGGATAGAAATAGGGACAACTGTCTTACCTACTTTATCGTTCCGGCGATCTTGACGTGCACGTACTGAGCCTTCAACTACAGGCGAAACAATCTCAAGGTGAGACGGGTTAAATGCCAATGCAATGTGTACTTCACCACCCGCAGTCATCACATTTGATGAGAAACCTTGATGGTATTTCACGTCGCCAGAGGTATTTACCAGTTTCTTACCTTCAAATTCGTCAAACAAATCTTTAGGGTTTTTACCTAGCGTATTAACCAAGACATTTAAACGACCACGGTGCGCCATGCCAATGACAACTTCCTTCGCACCCAACGCTCCAGAGCGCTGAATAAGTTCGTTGACCATTGGTATTAAGCTTTCACCACCTTCTAAGCCGAAACGCTTAGCGCCTGGGTAGCGACTGGCTAAGTATTTTTCAAGACCTTCTGCCGCGGTCAAACGCTCCAAAAGCGACTTCCGTGTTTCCGCAGAGTAATCTGGCTTAGAGCGCACTGATTCTACACGCTGCTGCAACCATGCTTTCTCTTGCGTATCAACGATATGCATAAACTCATAGCCGACACTTGAGCAATATGTTTTCTCTAATTCAGAAACAATTTCGCTAAGAGGCATGCTCTCTTTATTAAAGAACAAAGAGCCTGAGTTAAAAGCAATATCCAAGTCAGCGCCAGTTAGCTGGTGATAACCGAGATCAAGGTCAGCAACCTTGTCACGCTTTAACAAGCCTAGTGGGTCAATGCTAGCGTGCTGGTGTCCGCGTACACGGTAAGCGTTGATTAACTGAAGAACATTGATTTGTTTTTGCTCATGGTCGGAACCGACCGTGGTGGTAACGCCAGTAGAAACTGGCATAGAGCGGAATTTGTTTTTTCCAATCTCTAGGAACTGCTGTTGAATTACAGAATGTGGAAGGTCTGTTGACTGCGCCTCACTTACTCGAGGTAGTTGGTCAAAGCACTTACGCCATTCCTCCGATACTGAATTTGGATCAACCAGGTAGCTTTCAAACAACCCCTCAACATATTCCAGGTTCCCCCCCGAAAAGTGAGAAGTGCTCCATAGCAACTCCATTAAACTTTCGTGCATTCTCGATCACCCTTATGTTCGAGCCAGTGACCGGTATTACCGGCACTCATTTTTGTATGATCTAATGCTTTCACAGTTCTTTCGACCTCTTCAAGCGTCGATCTTTTTATCTTTCAGCTTACTTCCGTCCTACTGTGTTTAATACCAAATTACTTAACTTGTCTTTCAACAAGCACCCTGCCTGGAGTTGTATTTAATAAGTAACTTCTCTAAGCACATCCGTGTTCACATAGGTCGAATTCAAAATTCTTTATTCTCTGCTTGACCGATATTGTAAAACGAATCGAAGCATCGAAAAACGGCGGCATTGAAAGTTCAAGCCGCCCATTTCGCCATTACATCGCCTTCACACAATGTAACGCTAAAAACATATCAAGTGGCACGCTGAAGTAACATGCTGCGAATGCTGCCGATTGCTTTTGTAGGGTTAAGACCCTTAGGACAAACATTTACACAGTTCATGATACCATGACAACGGAACACACTGAATGGATCATCCAGATCTGACAAACGATCTTGAGTCGCTGTGTCACGACTGTCTGCTAAGAAGCGGTAAGCTTGCAACAAGCCAGATGGTCCGACAAATTTATCAGGATTCCACCAGAACGACGGACAAGCAGTCGAACAACAAGCACACAGAATACATTCATATAGGCCGTCTAGCTTTTCGCGATCCTCAGGACTCTGAAGACGCTCGATAGCTGGTGCTGGCGTATCGTTGATCAAGAATGGTTTGATCTTCTCATACTGTTTGTAGAACTGGCCCATATCAACAACCAAGTCACGCACAACAGGCAAGCCTGGAAGTGGACGTAGAACCAGTTTGTCATTTTTAACCGCTTCTGAAACAGGGGTAATACAAGCCAAGCCATTTTTACCCGACATGTTCATGCCATCAGACCCACATACACCTTCACGGCAAGAACGACGGTATGATACAGCAGGGTCTTGCGCTTTGATGATGTTTAATACATCTAATACCATCAAATCCTTACCAGCAGGCAAATCAATATTGTAATCCTGCATGTAAGGTGCGTCGTCTACTTCAGGATTGTAACGATAAATACTTACTAACATGTTTGTTACTCCTTAGTATGTACGAGCTTTAGGTGGGAAAGCGTCCATTGTCTTAGGCGCGAAGTTAACGTCACGCTTAGTCACTTTCTTATCAGCTGGGTGATACAGTGAGTGCTTCAACCAGTTTTCATCATCACGTTCAGTGTAGTCGTTACGGGCGTGCGCGCCACGACTCTCTTTACGAAATTCTGCTGGTACTGCAGTCGATTCAGCAACTTCAAGCAAGTTCTCGAGCTCAAGTGCTTCAATACGAGCAGTGTTGAAAGCCTGACTCTTGTCTTCAAGATGCAGATTTTCAACACGAGCGCGAATTTTAGCTAACTCTTCCAAACCTGTTTGCATCGCTGCACCTTCACGGAATACACCGAAGTACAACTGCATAACCTTCTGAAGGTCTGCACGAACTTCAGCAACACTCTCACCACCGGTAGAATTATTCAGGCGATTTAGGCGCAACATTGCATTTTCAATGTCTGTGTCTTTGGCATCTAGAGAATCAAAACCATCGTCTAAAGATTTCTTAACCTGAAGACCTACCGCACGACCAAACACAACCAAATCAAGTAGCGAGTTACCACCCAAACGGTTAGCACCGTGAACAGATACACATGCTGCTTCGCCTGCTGCGTAAAGACCATCGATAACGATGTCTTCGCCAGCTTCATTTTGAGTCAACGCTTGACCACCAACATTCGTTGGAATACCGCCCATCATGTAATGACAAGTCGGGATAACAGGAATTGGCTCTTTAACAGGGTCTACGTGAGCAAATGTACGAGACAACTCAAGAATACCTGGAAGGCGCTTATTAAGTGTTTCTTCACCTAGGTGATCCAACTTAAGCAATACATGATCAGCTTCAGGGCCACAACCACGGCCTTCTAAGATTTCCAAGATCATTGAACGAGCAACAACGTCACGACCCGCTAGGTCTTTCGCGTTTGGCGCATAACGCTCCATGAAGCGCTCGCCATCTTTATTGATTAGGTAACCACCTTCACCACGACAACCTTCAGTTACCAAGGTTCCCGCACCGTAAATACCGGTTGGATGGAACTGCCACATTTCCATATCTTGTAATGGGTAGCCTGCACGTAAGGCCATGCCTGCACCATCACCAGTGTTAATATGCGCATTTGTTGTAGACTGGAAGATACGACCCGCACCACCAGTAGCGATTACAGTCGCTTTTGCTTTCAGGTAAACGGTTTCACCTGTTTCGATGCAAATAGCGACCACACCAACGACAGCGTTTTCTTCGTTTTTAACCAAATCAACCGCATACCATTCGTTAAAGAAGGTAGTACCGCCTTTCAAGTTAGCTTGGTAAAGCGTATGCAAGAGTGCGTGACCAGTACGGTCAGCAGCAGCACAGGTACGCGCTGCCTGTCCACCTTTACCAAAATCTTTAGATTGACCACCAAAAGGACGCTGATAAATACGGCCATTTTCTTTACGTGAAAATGGTAAACCCATATGCTCAAGTTCGAACACAGCTTGCGGACCTACAGAACACATGTATTCAATTGCGTCTTGATCACCAATGTAGTCTGACCCCTTTACGGTGTCATACATGTGCCAGCGCCAATCGTCATTTGGATCTTCACTAGCAATTGCACAAGTGATACCGCCTTGTGCTGATACTGTGTGAGAACGAGTCGGAAACACTTTCGTCACACAAGCGGTGTTTAAACCGGATTCTGTTAACTGCAACGCAGCGCGCATGCCAGCACCACCACCACCGATAACGATAGAATCAAATGAAATAGTACGAATATTAGCCATTACTTACAGCCCCCAAAGAACCTGAATACCCCAAACGACATAAACAAACATCGCAAAACCGCACACCGCTTGGAAAAGAAAACGAACACCGGTAGCTTTAATGTAATCTGTAGATACAGACCACAAGCCAATCCAGGAGTGAATACCAATAGACAAGAGCGTCATCAAACTGAAGATGCGCATCCAAGTCGTTTCAAACAGTCCACTCCACTGTTCGTATGTAAGGTCAGGGTTTAAAACCAAATACCCAATAATAAATACGCTGTATAACGCTAAAACGATTGCAGAAATTCTCTGCATCATCCAATCATAAAGTCCTGAGCGACCAAAACTTGTAATTTGAGTTACCATACCCACACCCCTGCAACGACAATTAAAATAGCTGCGATGATAAGGTTGATCTGTGCAGCTTTACGTCCACTTTCTAGCTCTTCAAAGTGCCCCAAATCCATAAATAGGTGTTTCACACCTGCTACGAGATGGTACATCAAAGCTGATACGACACCCCAAATAATGAATTTTGCTAGGAAGCTTGTTTGCAGAGTTTCAACTACAGTGTCAAACCCCTCTTGAGACTCAAGAGAAAGATCGAACGCGTAGAACAGAAAAACCAATCCAATAAAAAGGATGATTCCTGTAATACGATGTAGAATAGAAACAATTGCGGTTACGGGCATTGATATTGTAGAAATATCAAGATTGACTGGTCTTTTTTTGTTCACGACTCTTTACACCACTTTTGTTGATTGAATGGTCAATCACGACCTTAGTTCTAGTCAGACCCACTGCGCTGAGCGAGATGACATAGGCCTGAAGTGAAAATCCCATCGATTTGCTCACCTTACATATTGAAAGCGACTCGTTCTTTCAAAATAACGTCGGCAAATCAATGAAATCATCGGTTGGCAATTATAGACCAGCGTAAAAAGCGAAGACAAATAGACTGAACAAGTGCTTAACAATGATCGTCATTCACCGAATGAATGTAGGTATAAATATAACCAATAGTGGTATAAATTTTCAGATATAAAAACCACAAAAAAAACAAATATTTTACTTATTTATCATAAGGTTAACCAACAAATAACAAAGAAATAAAAAATAGCATTTTTATATTTTTGTAACTTAATTACAGTTAAATTATTTATATTTAGACTAGCATTAGAATAAGTAACATTGACTTTTACTGGTCGAAGAAAGTATTTTTTCCCCAGCTTCTGGGCTAGGGAGGTCTTTTTCACGACTCTTTAAGCCCCGGATCAGAATACGAAGGAGATAATAAATGGCTAATAAAAAAGCTCGACTTTCAGTAGACGGTATCGAACAATCCATCGAATTACCAGTGCTCACAGGCACAGCTGGAGCAGATGTTATCGACGTCCGCTCTCTCGGCTCTCACGGCGTATTTACCTATGACCCAGGCTTTATGGCTACAGGATCATGTGAATCGGCAATCACGTACATAGATGGGGACGCGGGTGTATTACTACACCGAGGATACCCTATTGCTCAACTAGCGGAGCATTCTGACTATCTAGAAACATGTTACTTGCTGCTATACGGAGAGCTTCCTAGCTCAGAGCAAAAAGCCAACTTCATTGAAACCGTTAAAAACCACACAATGGTTTCTGAATCCATGCAGAAGTTCCTTGAAGGCTTTAGACACGACGCTCACCCCATGGCCATCATGGTAGGCTTAGTTAGCGCACTATCTGCATTCTACCAAGACCACATGGACATCAACGACCCAGAGCACCGTGAAATTGCGGCGTTCCGATTAATTTCCAAGATGCCCACACTTGCGGCAATGTGTTTCAAGTATTCTAAGGGGCAGCCTACTATGTACCCGCGAAACGAGCTTTCGTACGCGGAAAATTTCTTGTACATGATGTTCGCCACACCTTGTGAGGACTACAAAGTAAACCCTGTTTTTGCTAACGCAATGGACAAAATCTTTGTACTTCACGCAGACCATGAGCAAAACGCATCGACGTCAACAGTACGCCTTGCGGGCTCCTCAGGCGCCAATCCATTCGCCTGTATTTCCGCCGGTATTACAACGCTTTGGGGACCTGCTCACGGCGGTGCTAACGAAGCAGTTCTTACTATGCTTGAAGAAATTGGCGACGTATCACGCATTGATGAGTTTATCGAGAAGGCAAAAGATAAGAACGATCCATTTAGATTAATGGGATTCGGTCACCGCGTTTACAAGAACTTTGACCCACGTGCCAAAGTCATGCGCGAGACATGCGATCAAGTTCTAGCGGAACTCGGCCAAGCAAACGATCCATTGCTGAAAATAGCGAAACGACTAGAGCAAATAGCATTAGAAGACCCTTACTTCGTTGAACGTAAACTGTACCCTAATGTCGATTTTTACTCTGGTATTATCATGAAAGCCATTGGCATTCCAACTAGCATGTTTACCGTGATATTCGCAATGTCACGCACTATTGGTTGGATTTCTCACTGGAATGAAATGATCAGCGGGCCTTATAAAATTGGTCGCCCTCGCCAGCTTTATGTTGGTAAAACAGAGCGTGATTACCCAACTGAAAAGTAACGCGAAGATTCAATCAAAAAAGCGGCCTTGGCCGCTTTTTTTCTACTCTATTTTATCTTCTAAATTTCGATTGCCGTCTATTTTCATCTCAGTTTCGGCCTATCAACCCCATACAACAAGACCAAAATACAGAACATAAAACACCACACAGCACTACATTCAGAAAACAACTTTAAATCAACTACTCATCTTCGTAAACGATCTCTGTTACCACCTGAGCACCGCAATTCACGCACTCTCCTTCTATCCATAACCGTTCACTCGATTCGAACTCTTTCGGATTTTTCATCCCTAAATCCACTTCCATACACTGATTGCACCAAGTTTGAGAAAGAAAGTCCTGCTGCTCCTCCTCTGAACGCGCATAAAAGTCACGCTCTACAACCTTAGATTCCAAATTACCTTTCTCTACACTCATTTGTTTACACCATTAAATTTATAGAATTCAATTGTATTTGCGCCCGGCTCTAACGCCCCAACATCCAATCGTGAAATAACATGACCCAAAGAAATACTATCGCGAAGCTTTTGCTTGCTACCATTAACCTTCACTTTAAACGATACTCGCGCCCCATCAACAGCACTCACTTGCGCACCATTCACAACACCAATTGAATTAAGATATCGCTCAACTTGCTTAACCGCTTCGAATGTTTTAATACCATCCACATCAAGCAACGCAATACTATTGGCATCAACACCCTGAATAGAAGCATACCTATCCGAAAAACTCTTAGCTAATTTAGACACCACATCAACAGCGACTCCTTCTGCTTCCGCAGACGACAATGGGAGCGATTCGGATTGAGTGTCCGGTAACAATAGGTTGGCTTGCGCCGATACTTTACCAGCAAATTCACTTACCCTAACAACGAGAACCGTGTCTGTTTCGTATCGCTTACTAGCCGATCTAATCGCATCTTCAAACAGCCCCCACGCCTCTCCTGTCGTTAAAGCACCTTTATCAACGTCATCCAAAAGTGGCGCATAGATAGCTAAACCCGCTTCTTTCGCCTGCAACGAAACAGCCCGAAGCAAATCACTAGGCGATAGCGCACCGGACATAGACCTCACACCCGCATGATCCTCTACAAGCCAAAGCAACACTGAAGGTCGATTACTCCCCCAAACAGGCAATGCATTTTCTGATAAAAAACGATCGATAGATTGAGGATAAAAACTCACAGTTACCTGCTTCGCCGGCAACCTCTCATCACCAAACAACTTAAGCTCACCTAGATCGACAATCGAATGTTGCGACACCCAAGCTGGCGCATTCTTCTTTGCTTGCGCCAATACATCGCCCTTTATACGGTCTGCGCGTCCTGACACTCTAACAAGCACTTTTTCGACCGATTCGGAAAAAGCATCTTCCAGCAATGACTGTTCTGCCATAGCAGAAGGCAGTACAGTCTGCTCTTTATATAGGTCATTGGTTTGAGCGGCATACACACTACCAAGATTAAACAGCACCAAAAAAAGAAATATAAACTTCGAAATCATGACGTCACCTTAAATAATTAGCACTATTCTACTTGCTAAACTAGAAAGAAGCATAGCCCTTCGACGCGACTATGTTAGAATGCGCACTTTCTCCCTGATCCATGATAAGGCATAGGCAATGACCCAATCGGAAAAACAATCGATTAGTTATAAAGACGCTGGCGTAGACATTAATGCTGGCAACGAACTGGTTGAGCGCATAAAAGGCGTCAGCAAGAAAACCCGCAGACCTGAAGTATTAGGCGGTTTAGGCGGTTTCGGCGCTTTGACTCGACTACCAACGAAATACAAAAACCCTGTTCTTGTTTCAGGAACTGACGGCGTTGGTACGAAGTTACGTCTTGCCATGGATTTAAACAAACACGACACTATCGGCATCGACCTCGTTGCAATGTGCGTCAATGATCTAGTTGTTGCAGGCGCAGAACCTCTTCTATTTTTAGACTACTACGCAACAGGCAAATTAGACGTTGACGTTGCAGCGAATGTTGTAACGGGTATTGGCGAAGGCTGTCTTCAATCTGGATGCGCTCTTGTCGGTGGCGAAACAGCTGAAATGCCAGGCATGTACCACGATGGAGACTATGATTTAGCGGGGTTCTGCGTTGGCGTCGTCGAAGAAAACGAAGCAATTGATGGAACGAAAGTAAGCGAAGGCGATGTATTGCTTGCATTAGGCTCTTCCGGTCCTCATTCAAACGGCTATTCCTTAATTCGTAAGATCCTTGAAGTAAGCGATGCAGACCTTAACGAAAAAGTAGAAGGCATAGCATTAAAAGACGCACTAATGGCCCCCACTCGCATTTATGTAAAATCTCTCCTTTCTTTAATGGAAGAAATTGACGTTCATGCTCTTGCCCACATCACTGGCGGCGGTCTACTAGAAAATATTCCTAGAGTTCTACCTGAAGGCACCGCTGCGTACATCAACGCTGAGAGCTGGAAACGCCCTGCAATTTTTGACTGGTTGCAGCAAAAAGGAAATGTAGAGCAAGAAGAAATGTACCGAGTACTTAACTGTGGCGTCGGTATGGTTATCGCTGTATCAAAAGACAATGCAGATGCCGCACTATCTAAACTTCAAGCGTCTGGCGAAGAAGCCTGGGTCATCGGCGAAATCCGCACACTTCAAGACAAAGAGGTTATCATCTCAGATCTTGAGGAAAACGCATGAAGTTAGCGGTTGTCGTTCTGATTTCGGGAAGCGGCAGCAATTTGCAAGCTCTGATAGACCAGAGCTTGCATGGTGCAATCGATGTCGAAATCAAAGCCGTTATTAGCAACAAATCTGATGCGTATGGTTTAGAACGAGCAAAAAGCGCAGGCATCCCTGCTCATGCGTTAAGCCATAAAGACTTCGACTCTAGAGACAGCTTTGATAATGCTCTCCAATCGCTGATAGACCAATACAACCCAGAGCTAGTGGTATTGGCAGGCTTTATGAGAATTTTAACAGAGGACTTTACTCGCCATTATGAAGGCAGGATGCTCAATATTCACCCTTCATTGCTGCCAAAATTCAAAGGCCTAGATACGCATAAGCGAGCTATCGAAGCGAATGAAAAAGAGCACGGCGTTTCGGTTCATTTTGTTAGCGCAGAGCTTGACGCAGGCGCAGTCATCCTTCAAGCTAAAACAAACATTGAAGCTAATGACACACCCGAAACGTTAGCAAATAAGGTGCATGCGTTAGAACACAAAATTTACCCATTGAGTGTTCACTGGTTTGCCCAGAAACGTTTAACTTTTGATAACGGAAAAGCTTTTTTAGACAATAAAGCTTTGCCAACTACAGGCATCACTTACCATACGGATCTAAGTTGACGATGTAAAAGGAGCTAGTATGGGAATCAACACACGCATTATATTTGCAACAGGCCTTATCGCCATTGCTCCCGTACTAGCCTCTCCTAATGTACACTCATCTGCCGAGAGTCCAGACTCATTTATCCCTCCTTATAGCGCAACGTATAGCACCGTCTGGAAAAAAGGCATCAGCCTCAAGGTAGAAGGCACACAAACCCTCTCCAAGACAAGCGACAACGTTTGGAATTTCAAATTTAAAGCAAGCACACTGATCGCGTCACTGCATGAAGAAGTCTCCTTTACTAAACAAGATGAGACTATTGTTCCATTGAGCTATTTTTACAAAAGCCAAGTCCTAGGAAAAAAACGCAAAGCAACACTCACTTTCGATTGGGATAAAAACACTGTAAAAAACGACATAAAGAACAAACCTTGGAATATGAAAATCGAAGAAGGGACGATTGATAAGCTTGGCGTCCAGCTTCAAATTCGTAACGACCTACGAAACCACAAAAAGGACCTTACGTATAAAATTGCTGACGGAGGCCACGTGAAACACTGGAGTTTCGCAAGAAGAGGAACGGAAACCATCGACACAAAGATAGGTAGAGTAAACGCAATAAAAGTTGAAAGAACAGACAATACATCAAAAAAGAAGCAAACTTACTTTTGGTTTGCCCCCTCTCTCAACTATCTGCTAGTAAAAATGGAACATTATGAGGATGGCGAATCGTACAAACTAAACTTGGAAAAGCTAAACGAGAAAGGATAGTTGATCAGCAGGACGAAATATAAAGACACTTCAAGCGCCTTCGAAAAAAAGAGAATCACTCACCCTTGCACTAAAAGCGCAAGCGCAAGTCTATCTTTAACATTTAGCTTTTTAAATATCGCAGTCAAATGCGCCTTAACAGTGCGCTCTACAATGTCCATTTCACCCGCAATTTGCTTATTAGTAAGCCCTTTTGCAATAAACAGTGCAACGTCTCTCTCCCTGTCAGACAGCTCATCTAATACAGTGTCATTGGTCAAAACATGCTCTCGCTGAGCCGTCTGCTTGATAAGCTGCTGAATAAACACCTTACCACCCCATATTTCACCAGAATCGACCACAGACAAAACCAACGCTAGCTGATCTTGGGCAATGTACGGGTTACATTGCCCATTCACGCCATTAGAAAGCATACGAAGCGCCGCATCTTGACTAGAGCGATTCGGAAACGCGATCAGCTTCAAGTCACTAAATTGAATTTTAATAGCGACAACATCCTCAACCATTCGAGAAAAGTTTTCATCACCTAAGAAAACGAAACAGTACTCGAACTCAGAAGCCTTTCGATTAAGCGCCTCAAACACCTCTTCACTACTCTGAACACGAATCACATTACTCTGCAAAGGCATCACTTTTGCCCAGTGCTGCCATATCGCGTCATCCGTGTTCCAGCACAATATATTCAAAACAACCTCATAAACTTGGCCAATGCTCGATGGAAATTCTACTCATATTTCAACAATATAGCGTTAACATTTGTAAATTTAGCGACGCATATCGAAGTATAAATGTAACTATCTTTCTCTTAGTGCATTTTGCTTCGCTTTTAATATAGGCTTCAGTAAATAATCAAGTAGTGACTTCTTACCCGTTATGACATCCACCCCCGCCTGCATCCCCGGAATAATGGGCAGTGGACGATCTTCTGTTCCTAGGTAACTCTTATCCGTTCGAACACGAACGGCGTAAAAACTGTTTCCTTCTTCGTCCAATATCGTATCAGCGGATATCGTTTCTACCCTAGCCTGCAAACCACCAAAAACGGCAAAATCATATGCAGTAAGCTTAACCACAGCCGGCAGCCCTGGTTTTATAAAACCAATATCCTCAGGCCTAACTTTTGCTTCGATCAGCAAAGAGTCCTCTAGAGGGACGATCTCAACAAGGTTCATCCCAGGCTTGATAACCCCCCCCACTGTATTGATCTGTATCTGCTTAACAATACCTTTTACAGGCGACCTCACCTGCGTACGAGATACTTTATCTTCCAAAGAGACCGAGGATTCTCTAATTTGATCCAATTTACCCTTTACCTTGGTTAGATCTTCTTGTGCTTCCGCTCTAAATTTAGCATCCACTTCTTTTAGCTTATTCTCAGCTTCTTTAAGCGAAGACCTTGCTCGAGGGATAGCAAGTTCAGTCGCCTCCATATCTCCGCGAAGCGTATTAACCTGCCTTCTCAATTGCAGTAGTTCTACACGAGACACGGCCCCTTGCTCAAAAGCTGGCTCAGTTAATGCCAACTCCTCTTCAGCTAACTCGTAACTGTCCCGTAAGTTAACAAGCTTTGCTTCTTGCTCGATTACCTCCTGTTTTTTTTGGTCTATCTGCTGCTTGAAGACTTGCTGATTTGCCCTTAGAGACGCCAACCGATTATTATACAGCGCCTCTTCACGATCAATTATGTTCGGATACGCATCTTTAATTTCATCAGAGAATTCTGGATCTTTCCCTGATGCCTCTGCAGCAAGGCGCTGCGCACGAGCGTCCAAGTTAAACGATTCGACTTGCTGTTCACGCAATGACGACAGCGCCTCAGTATTTTCAATGATCATCAACAGCTGGCCGCGTTCCACTTTTTGACCAATTCGAGTCGCGATTTCTTTTAAGATACCCCCCTCTAAGTTTTGCACGACTTGCAATTGACTAGACGGAATGACAGTACCCTCGCCCACCGTCACTTCATCTAGCTCAGCGTAATGAGCCCAAATAACACCGGCCGTTAAAAATAAAAAGATCACCCATAATATAATTCTTCCGCCGCGAGGCGTTTTCAGCATTAAGGCGGCGTTACGATCACTCAGAAAGCCCAAATCATTTTGAGCCACATCACCATTCGTTTTAGACATCGTTAACTTACCTTCAACTTACCTTGACGTAATGCTTCATGCACTTGCGCCTTAGGACCATCAGCAACCATTCTTCCGTTATCCATTACGATTATCCGGTCAACCATATCCAACATCGATGCTTTATGCGTAATTAGTACCAAGGTTTTGTCTTTTAAACCCTCCATGAGCCTCCGTTTCATACGAGTTTCTGTCGTGTTATCCATGGATGCCGTCGGTTCGTCTAATATCAAAATGGGCGGGTCGAAAAGAAGTGCTCGTGCAATTGCGATACTTTGGCGCTGCCCGCCTGATAACAACATACCACGTTCACCTACATCGCTGTCCAAACCAGATGCTCTTCGGTTTGCAAACTCAGACACACCTGAAAGATCGGCCGCACGAAGTATCGCCTCATCTTCGATGTAAGGCACGCCCATCACGATATTGTCACGAATTGAACCATAAAACAGAGAAACGTCTTGCGAGACCGCGCCGATATTGCGACGCAAATCAGCAGGGTTTATTTGGCGCATATCCACACCATCAACACGCACAGCCCCTTGGCTAGGCGCGTACAAACCCGTCATAATTTTGCCCAATGTCGATTTGCCCGAGCCGATACGACCAATGATAGCAACCTTCTCGCCAGGCTTAATGGTAAAGCCGACATTACTTATCGCAGTCTGTTCTTGCTCAGGATATGAAAATGCGACCCCATCAAATTGAAAGTTCCCTTCAAATGCAGGTCGATGCACATATTTTACGTCCTCAGGGTTTTCAACGGGCGCAGACATGATTTCATTAATCGCGCCTAGTGCACTTTTCGCTTGATTATAGCGCGTTGCCAGCCCCGCAATTTGTGCCATCGGGCCCAACGCTCTTCCTGTTAACATGACAGAAGCAATAAGCGCTCCCATACTCATGTTACCTTCCGATATCTGGTACACACCCGCAATAACCATAACAACAGTCGTAAGCTGCTGAGCAACTTGCGCGAATGCAGAACACGATTGGGCTAGCTGACGAGTTTTTACACCCCAGTCCGCAATATTACCTACAGCCCCTTCCCATTGTTTCTGCAATACACCTTCTGCCCTGTTTAGCTTCACGCTTTCAGCATTAACCAAGCTTTCAATTAAAAGCGCATTCTTTTGGGAGGCGGTCTTTTGACTTTCTTCAATTGAGCGTTTCAGCGGTCGTTGAATGATGACGCTGTACGCCAAGATTAAGAAAATAGTCACCAAAGGAATAAAGCTAACAGGACCGCCGATGAGCCAAATAACCCCAATAATGAGGAACATAAACGGAAGATCTACTAACGTTGTGATCGTTGCCGAGGTTATAAACTCTCTAATACTTTCAAACTCTTGTAGGTTCTTAGCAAATGCCCCCACAGATTTAGGGCGAGCTTCCATTTTCATATTATTAACACGAGAGAAAATAGAGGCTGACAATAAAATATCGGACTTCTTACCCGCTATATCAATGAAGTAACTTCGAAGCGTCCGCAAAAGAAAATCAAATAGATAAACAGAGGCCGCACCGATGGCAAGCACCCAAAGCGTATCAAATGCATTGTTTGGCACCACCCTGTCATAAACATTCATGACAAACAGAGGGCTAGCAACAGCAAATAGATTAATCAAAAGAGAGGCCACCAGCACGTCTCGATAAATACGCCACGAGCGAGATATCGTACCCCAGAACCAATGCCCTTTCTTAAATCTTTCCGCCTTTGACTCAGAGCGTTTATCAAACCTAAATACAGGCCTAACAAAGAAAACGTAGCCGGTATGTACCTTTTCCAACTTATCTAACTTGATATAGACTTCGCCCTCGCCGGATTCAGGTCGAAATACCTTAGCAACACCCTGCTCCTGATTTACCTCTAACAAAACACAGGCTTTTTTATCTTCTAACAAAAGCACGACAGGCAGCACCATTGAAGAGATATTTTTCAAATTGCGCTTAACAAAACGAGAATTAATGCCTATTCGCTTGGCCGCTCTCTGAAACAACTCTGGGGTCATTTCATTATCTGTAATAGGCAAACCTGCCGCGATTGCATCCGCCGTGTAAGGATTATCAAAATACTTACTCAGTAAAGCCAAGCAATCAAGCAATTGATTTGGGTATTCTAGAAGGGAAGCATCAATCTCCCATTGTTCTTTTTCTTTTGTCGGAGTGTCGTTTACACCTGCCTCTGCAATTTGATCTGCATTTGCATTATCTTCCGTTTGCGAAGGGTTTTGAGTTGACTCCTTTACTGCTTCATTTTCAACATTAGAAGCTTGCTCACCAACTCTTTGAATATCGTTAGGGGTGTCTTTTTGAGACATGTTAACCAATTGCTCCTTTACTACTAGCGATTAGGAACACGCCAGTCACAAATTTCGAATTCGTATATACTAGACTAGAATAGAGTTTATTTCTTATTATGGGAAGCATGATGAGGAATGAGAATGACGTAAGACGAGGAAGCGAACTATGTTATATGCCAAGCTAAATGATGCAGGCGAAATTATTGATGTGGCAACACAACAAAGCGAGGAATATTCAAAATTAGTCGCTCCTGACGACCCAGTCGTCGCTGGCATCGTCGAATCAAAACTTGACGGTAAAGATACGCAAGAGCTGCTAACGACCTCAGACCAAGACATGATGCGTGTTTTAGAGGATTTAATTGACTTGTTAGCGGAAAAACGACTCATTCAATTTACAGAGCTGCCCATAGCCGCTCAGAAAAAGCTATTGAGCAGAAAGTGGGTTCGTGGTGTCCACAACGGTTCAAACGATGCTATTTTGATCAGCGAAGACCTACCTCCTGCAGGTAATGACTCGCTTATTTAGCGTCCTTTTTTCTGGTAACGTTTTGTGCTTTTTTTGTAAATGAGTCAGTAACTTACCGGCTCATTTACGCAAATTAAGAATTTTATTGGATTACCATTTCCTGCGGTCTACCAATTGCGTACCCTTGCACGCTAACAATATCAAATCGTTTCAACTCATCTATCTGACTTGTCGTCTCAACCCCTGTCGCAATCACTTGTATGTTTAAGCTTCCAAACATCTTACACAACGTATGCATGAAGAAAGACTCCGCATCTTCGCCAACCGCCATCTTGGTGTATGAAGGATCTACTTTTACGTAGTCGGGCATTAAGGTCTGCAAATATTGGAAAGCGGAAAACTGCTTACCAACATTGTCTATACCAAACGTGACCTTGTGTCTCTTTAAGGTTTGCACAAGTAGGAAGGAATGATCTTCGGTCGACAGCACACTTTGCTCAGAAATCTCAAAAGCCAACTTCGACTTGATGTCTTGCGACACCCCTTCTAAAAGCACATCCAACCAAGCCACAAAAGACGGCTTCGCGTAAGCCGACGCAGACAAGTTAACAGCAAGCTGTGCGCTCGACTTTTCTTGATCTAAATAGGCTAAAACACGCTTGATAATGACCTGATCCACTTGATCACCCAAGTCAAACTGCTCAGCGAGACCGATAAAGTAACCTGCGTGATACTGCTTACCTTCATGCTCTAGGCTGGCATAGATCTCTTCGTGAAACACATTATCTAAGTCATCAAGCCCAGATACTTTTTGCTTACGCAACGTAAATGAGCTCGACTCGATTGCAGTTTCAAGCATATCACGCCATGCCATACGCCCGATCGCTAGGTCATCACCCGCTTCGCTATCGAATACTCGAACCTGATTTGATCCAGCCGTCTTAGCGGCTCGTAAAGCGGCATCAACTTGAGCCATCGCCGCTGATCTATCATCAGCCTGATCAATCAAGACCGCACCGATATTAGCAACGGACTCAGAATAACTGATTCGAGAGCTCGCAAGCTCATGCAGTGCTGCAATTGTCTCATCAACAAAATGCTTAAGTCGATCAAGGTCAATGTTAGGCAACAGTACAATAAAGTCCGCTCCCCCTAAACGCGCCAATACGGCTTCGGCAGAAGACAAGCTAACCTGACTTTGAATAATGTCGGCGGACGAACGAATAAATAAATCCGTTGCCTCATAACCTCTCTCATTATTGAGGCGACCTAAATCTGCCAAGCTTACAAGCAACAGCCCATCAACCACTCGATCGGCGTCAGAAAAATGAGCCTTTATCTGGCTATCAAAAAAGTTTCGATTGCCTAACCCACTAACGGGATCTTTAAACGCTTTTGCCTGAAGCCATTGTGCCGTTTCTGCTTCCGCCTCAAACTCTTTTTCTAACTTTTCAGCCATGCGGTTCATTGACTGAACAACTGACTTCAGTTCTCGGGTTTTGGGTAGCTTTTCCATCCGTACAAATTTACGCTGCTGAATCGCTTCCGCTTGCTTTTCCACCTCAGCCAATGGCTTAAACAACCACCGAATCATGACCCAACCAACCGCTATCGTCACCAAGCCAATAATCAGGAACGAGAGTAGTAAGCCTCGCGTCGCATTCCACAACTGAAAATAACCATAACCAGCACTTCCTGTGACGTATATTTGACCAAGCTCATTCCAACCATTTGAAACCACGGCTTTGGCTGTTGGCACCTCGAAATCAATAGAGTTTATAAACCACGCTGGCACACCCTGAATGACGGTTTGATTCGACCTTTCAACATCTGAATCCGTATCATAAACATGGACTCGAACCTTAGAAAAATAACCGCTATCAAAGACGGCATTAAGTGAACTATCGACTGACGCATAATCCTCTAATGCCATAAAGTCAGACACCTGCATACTTAGCGATGTGGCAGTGTCTTGGGTCGTTGATCGCAACTGCTCAACCAAGTAGTCTTTTGTCGTCTTAAAGTTAATGGCCATTACTACCATCAAAACAAAAGACAAGAGTATAAAAATGGTCAGCATAAGTTGCCGAAAAAGTGTCATTAGAGTCTCCTACTTTTCAAATTCCGTGAGTCGGTTATTTAAGTCAGTCCACAAGCTAAGTCTTGAGGAGCCACCTACCAACACACCTCGCCCCTTCTCTTTTGATAGCCAAAGGTTTTCAGCATTAAACGAATAAATTGGCAAAAGGTCTCTTCGCTTCGATGCAGGTTTAAGTTCTTTGTCTAAATTGTCCAGAATCACAGGGACAGAGGTAGGTTTATGATAATACGCCAACACCATGTGATGTTGATTGAGTTTCAACGCTTTAACGTAAACAAGACGTAATTTTTCGTCCGGTACGCCAAGCTCTCTAAGTGCAAAATACTTTGCTATGGTAAAATCTTCACAGTCCCCACCGCGTGTGGCGAGAAATTCGACTGGTGTTGCCCAATAATCTTTCTTCCCCCAATGATCAATATCATCAACAAAATCCATTAGGTTAAAGAAGTTATTTACGGCCTTTAATTTATCAACTATCTTGGCATTTCGGTTGTCATCAATCACTTGGCGCCATGCCAAAATACGCTTTTCGGCACGACCTCCATATTCAGAACCAATTTTTGCCGCCAAAGCACGGTACGAATCCGATATTTTCGCATAGAGGCAGTAGCTCGGCACAACCAAGACAAGGGCAAATACAATAGCCCGAAAAGAGGTCATACACTCTTCCCAGTACAAAGGGTAATAGGCAAGTTCAAAAGGCCCATTTTCACCTTCTACTTCTTATTAAACGCTTCGATCTGCTCCTGAGTAGCAGTCGTCTGATATTTGTCTTTCCATTCGGCGTAAGGCTCTCCATAGACCAGTTCACGTGCTGCCTCGTAGTTCACGTCGACTCCACGTTCTTCTGCCGCTGCAGAGTACCATTTACTTAAACAATTTCGGCAAAATCCAGCAAGATTCATCAATTCGATATTTTGAACGTCTTTGCGACTATCAAGGTGTTCTAACAATCGTCTAAACACTGCCGCTTCAATCTCTGTCTCTGTTTTATTTGTCATTCAATGCATACCTTAATTTTGTACTTTACTCTTGAGCAAGCAACAAATGTGAATGCTAAGAAGCAAGCTGCTAACTTTTCAGGTTCAACTGCTCACGTTCAATTGTGCCGGTGCTCTTTAGGCTGATCCCGCCATTGCCAATCTATGGAGCGCGCCATGAATTCGACTAAAGGCTCCAAACGAATATTATTCAACTGCTCTAAAGCATAGACGCCTGCCTCAAACGTTGACAAGTCTTCGGCCGAAGGAGCCTTACGAATACTATATACACTCTTCACAGTCTGACCAAACGTTAAAGCGGGAAACTTCTGTAAGCTCGGGTTTGAGAGTAGAATCCGCTTCGCTCGCCGCCAAGTGGCATCAATCACCACCAACGTATTAATACCAAATTTCCGATCAACATCCAGAGACTCAATAACCTCTGCATGCTCTGAAGGATGCAGTAAGGCAGTATCATCGGGCGAAAAGCCCGTCAGATAAGATGACACATCCTCATCAACCTGCACTTTAATCACTTCAATTTGTGGAAGCGCCAATGAAAGCAAACCAACCGTATTCTTGGCATGGCTCGCCTCTTTTTGATCTTGAATAATGATGACGCGTTGCGGCACTCTTGCCTGTCGTATGAACTGACAAACACACTGCCGATCAATAAAGCCACATTTATCACAATGTTGGCGCTGTCTTCCGGTCATGCTAGCTGAGCTTTTCAAGATACATTTTTACAACATTATCCCAGCCGTATTCTAGGGCTTCGACCGTCAAAGCATGTCCGATAGACACTTCCGTAATCGCTCCGTTCTCACACAGTGCTTCCACGTTACTTAGATCTAGATCATGACCCGCATTTACACCTAAACCAGCATCCAATGCAGCCTGAGCAGCATCCTGATAACGCTGTAAAACCGCAGCTCTTTCTTCTGTATCGTATTGGCTAGCGTATTCTTCCGTATATAGCTCAACCCTATCAGCCCCAACCTCTTTGGCAAGTTTCATGTTTTCAGCGATGGGATCCATAAACAAAACAACGCGAATGCCTTGAGCTTTTAGCTTTCCAATTACCGGACGCAATGCGTCCTGATCACGAGCAATATTCCAACCATGATCAGAAGTTAACTGATTTGGATCATCAGGAACGAGTGTGCACTGGTCAGGTTGAGCCTCTAAAACGACATTCAAAAATTCTTTATCTGGAAATCCTTCAATATTTAATTCTTTGCCTGGATACTTCTTAAGTAAGTTCTTTAAGTCGTGCGCATCTTTGTATGTAGCATGGCGCTGATCAGGCCTTGGATGAATCGTCACCCCAAAAGCCCCTAAATCAAGCGTTCTTTTCGCCATCTCAACCACATTTGGGTAATCTCGACCGCGAGAATTTCGTAACAAGCCAATTTTATTTAGATTCACGCTCAAGTGCGTCATATAGATTCTCTCTCGTTCCGTCCTAACTACTATAGAGGGCGATTATATGTTAAAGCGGTAGGTAGGCACACAAAAAAGTATCAGGAAGACTTATACACCTCAAGGCGTGACTCGCCACTCACTTTTAAGATGATATTATAGGTCGCACAACTTACTACCCCTGCGGAGACAGCATGAATTACGAAGCGTTTGAAAACATTTATGAACGAGCCGTCACCAGATTCACTAACGAAGAGACGTTAAAAGAGCATCTCTTCACTCCTCTTGATAAAAACGCGCTTGAGAGCATCTCGGATGATCGATGGCTATCTGCTTTTTCACAAAAAGTATTTCAATCCGGTATAAGCTGGAAAGTTGTACGCGACAAATGGCCGAATTTCGAAACCGTCTTCTTTAACTTCGATATAGAAAAAATGCTCCTGATCCACAACGAAATGTGGGAAGAGAAGGCGAAAGACACTCGTATCATTCGCCACTTGGGGAAAGTAATGACGATTAGGGATAATGCTGCCATGATTCATGAAATCGCCAAAGAGCATGGGAGCTTTTCAAACTTTGTCAGCGAATGGCCGAGCAGCAATATAGTGGAGCTCTGGCAACAACTAAAAAAACAAGGAAACAGGTTAGGTGGTAATACTGGACCTTACACCCTGAGAAGTATGGGAAAAGATTCATTCTTATTAACCAAAGATGTTGAAGGCTATTTGCGTTCCAATGGTATTATAGAGACGGGACGAGAGACAAAATCAGCGTTAGCGGCTGCGCAATCTGCATTTAATCACTGGCATGATGAATCAGGGCTACCCTATAGCCATATTAGCCAATGCATTGCTTTTGGCGTGAATTAAAATCAGAGTATTTCAACACACTCAAAACAACTCATTTGACGTTATAAATATTAATTGGAGAGATAATGGCAGATATACGCATCGATATCATTGCGGATTACGTATGCCCTTGGTGTTATTTAGGATACAACAGATTGAACCAAGCCATTGAACAACTTGGTGACGACTATAAGTTTGACCTTCGCTGGCAACCGTTCGAATTGCATCCAGAAATCCCAGCAGAAGGCGTCGACCGAGACGCCTACCTTAGCAAAAAATTCGGCAGCCAAGAAAAGCTAAATGAAGTGAGCCATGCTCTGCAACAAATCGGTCAACAAGAAGGCCTCATATTCAACTTCTCTGAAGATGATATCGTGCCTAATACTTTTTTAGCCCATCAACTTATGACGCGAGTCAAATCAAGCGAGCTAAGCACAGCAGTCGCATTAGCTTTGTTTGACGCTTACTTCGCCCAAGGCATCAACATTGGTGATAAATCTGAGCTTATAAAGATAGCGAAAGATGCAGGTGTTGGGCAGTCTGAAATAGACAATCTATTCTGCCTTGAAGATCAAGTCTTGACGGAAAAGAAACTAAAGCACCTTGGTACAATGGGGATAAACTCCGTTCCAACATATGTCGTCAATGATCAATTCATGATTCAAGGCGCACATAGCGCAGAGTCACTATTCAAAACACTATACGACATCATCGAAAACGAAGACTTATCCTAATCAGCTTTAGAAAACGGTTTATCCAAATTCAAAGCTAACCTGTTAAAAACAGCATAACATTCTGCAGTGTATGGCACAGGGAATTGAACATAACTTTTTCTCATACACTGCAGAATGCCTATACCCTTTCAGACCTTCTGATCCCCGCTTATAAAAGACCAACCTAGTAGCTTTTAAAAAAACTATTAATCCAAGAAACCAAATAGTCATTTTTTTATTGATAACCGTTATCATTCTAACTATAGTCTCAATATGATAATTTTATTGAGAGTGATTTACATTCATGTATGTATGTCTTTGTAACGGTGTAACGGATAATCAGATTAAATCTGCGGTTCAGGATGGAGCAACAACCATGCGCGAACTGTATCAAGAAACTGAAGCAGGTTCTCAGTGCGGCAAATGCTGCAAGCACGTCAAGTCGATTCTCAACGAAGAGCTGTTACAGTTAGCGGAATCCGCTGTAAAAGTGGCATAAAAAACCCGAAAAAGCCCCCTCAAATACATCACTTATTCGAGTCTTTTATTTATTACCAATAAAACCGATGCTGCCAAAAGACAGCGCATGTTAACTATTTGTCTACTTGAGACTGCAAATAGTTTTCAAGTCCAGTGCTCTTAATCAACTCTTGCTGAGTTTCTAACCAATCAATTTGCTCTTCTTGCTCTTCTTGGATCGCTTCCAAGACACCGCGACTGATGAAGTCTTGCTTTAGTTCGCACAAACCAATCGCATCAACAAGCACTTTTAGAGACTCTGTCTCAAACTCCATATTCGCTTGGATCATCTCTTGAGCATCTTCACCAATACGCAGTCTTCCGAGATCTTGCAAATTAGGCAACCCTTCCAAAAACAGTACACGCTCGATTAAGCGATCTGCATTTTTCATCTTTTGGATGGACGTTTTGTAATCAGCCTTGTCCAACTTCTCAAAACCGAAGTCTTTAAACATTCTGGCATGTAGGAAATATTGATTAATACCCACAAGCTCATTTGCCAATACTTTATTTAAATGAGAAACAACGTCTTTATCACCTTTCATATCCAGAGTCCCCTAACGTTACATCTGAGATTGATGGTAGTTTTGCATACCAATCTTATCCATAAGACCAAGCTGTTTTTCCAACCAGTAAACGTGATCTTCTTCCGTATCAAACAGAAGCTTCTCAAGCACTTCTCGAGTCTGATAGTCATTTTCTTGTTCACAAACCGCAATGGCATTACGTGCACAAGTAACAACTTCAAGCTCCAAAGTCAGATCATTTTGCATCATAGACTTAACGTTCGACCCAATAAGTAAGTCACGACGTTTGGTCATGCATGGAACACCTTCTAGAAAAAGAATGCGCTTGATCAACCAATCAGCATGATCTTTCTCTTCTTCCATTTCATGATTCAAACGGTCATATAGCTTCTGCAACCCCCAATCATCATACATTCTGGAATGAATGAAATACTGATCAATTGCAGCCAACTCATTGGCAAGCAGACCATTTAATGCGTCTATAACTTTTGCACTGCCTTTCATACTTATTCTCCTAATTGCGTGAAGCGTTTGCACACAAGTTTTCAGCATGCAAACGCACGAATTGTAGTGCCTATATGTTAAAAGTCACTACAAAAACGATTAATTTTTCGTATTGTTACAATAGTGTTTAATAACTAACCGCTTTCCCTTCGCCCTTTTTAACTTCGAGCATATCAATACGCTGGAACCCTCTTGGAAGCTTCAACCCTCTTCGGCCACGCTCCCCTACATACTCTTGGAGGTCTTTCTCAGCCAATGACAAGAAACGTTTACCTGAATGTGCAACGAGCAAATCGTTAGACTGAATCGTCGCCATCGCAATAACCAACTCTTCACGGTCAGCCGCTCTTGAAGAAGGAATACTCAGCATTTTATTGCCTTTACCTTTTGCCATTTGCGGTAAGGACTTGACACTAAACGCAAGCATACGGCCTTCATTAGAGACTACGACGACTTTATCACCTTCTGGGCTCTCCACTTTAACCGGGGAGATAACCTCTGCGTTAGACGGTAGAGAGAGCGTCGCTTTACCTGCCTTATTTTTCGCATATAAATCTTTCAGTTGTGCGACAAAACCATAACCTGCATCACTGGCTAACAGATAATGAGCCTCTTCACTATCAAGCACAGCAGCAACAATAGTCGCGCCTTTTTCTAATGAGATGCGTCCTGTTATCGGTTCCCCCTGTCCTCTCGCGGAAGGCAAAGTATGCGCTTTTAAAGAATATGTTCGCCCATTGGATGCAATCAGAACCAATGTTTGATTCGTACGCCCCTTAGCACTCAACAAAAATTCGTCGCCCGATTTGTAACTCAAACCTGTCACATCGATATCATGCCCTTTTGCAGCACGTATCCAGCCTTGCTTGGACAGTACGACGGTAACCGGGTCATTGGAGAGCAAATCCTCTTCACTAAAGGCTTGTGCTTCCTTGCGCTCTATTAGAGGCGTACGTCGTTCATCACCAAAGTCTTCGATCGCTTCTTTGATCTCTTCTGTAATGAGCTTTTTAAGTTTTCTGTCCGACCCAAGCAGTGCTTCGAGCTGTTCACGCTCTTTATTCAACTCATCTTGCTCAGACTTAATGCGCATCTCTTCAAGCTTCGCTAAATGACGAAGTTTCAGTTCAAGAATTGCTTCAGCTTGACTATCAGACAACCCAAATCGCTTAATCAGCTCTTCTTTTGGCTTATCTTCATTACGAATGATATCAATGACTTCATCGATATTGAGGAAGGCAACCAAGAGACCTTCCAAAATATGTAGACGGTTAAGTACTTTATCTAAGCGAAACTGCAGACGTTTGCGAACAACGTCAATTCGGAACGTTAGCCACTCTTTAATAAAGGCCCTTAACCCCTTAACTTGAGGCAGCCCATCCAGACCGATTACGTTCATATTAACGCGGTAAGATTTCTCTAAATCGGTCGTCGCAAACAGGTGAGTCATGACCGACTCTGTATCTACTCGGCTCGACTTAGGCACAATTACAAAGCGTGTTGGGTTTTCGTGATCAGACTCATCTCTGAGATCAACGACCATTGGCAGCTTTTTCGCCTGCATTTGAGCAGCAACTTGCTCTAATACCTTACTGCCTGATACCTGATGAGGCAGTTCATAAACAACAATTTCACCGTCTTCAATGCGATATCGCGCACGTGCTTTTACCTGACCTTTCCCTAGCTCGTACATTTTACGAAGGTCAGAACGAGACGTGATAATCTCGCCGCCTGTAGGAAAATCAGGACCTTGTACGTGCTCAAGCAACTCGTCAAGTTCGGCTTTAGGGTTATTCAATAAGTGAACGCACGCATTACCAATTTCGCGCAGGTTATGCGGAGGAACATCTGTCGCCATCCCTACCGCGATCCCCGTCGTGCCATTGAGCAATAAGTTTGGCAATCTAGCTGGCAGGACAGAAGGCTCTTTTAAAGTACCATCAAAATTGGGCACCCAATCCACGGTGCCTTGACTGACTTCTCTCAATAAAACATCGGAATATTTCGATAGTCGAGATTCGGTATAACGCATCGCCGCAAACGATTTTGGATCATCTGGCGCCCCCCAGTTACCTTGACCATCGACCAATGGGTATCGATATGAGAAAGGTTGGGCCATCAATACCATCGCTTCGTAACACGCACTGTCGCCGTGAGGGTGAAACTTACCTAGTACATCACCCACTGTCCGAGCAGATTTTTTATACTTTGCTGTAGCCTTAAGACCTAACTCACTCATTGCATACACAATGCGTCGTTGCACAGGTTTTAAACCATCGCCGATATGAGGCAATGCCCTATCCAAAATCACATACATTGAATAATTTAAGTAAGCTTTTTCGGTATATTCTTTTAATGAAAGAGTCTCATTCGACTCAAAGTTCGACAAATCACTCAAACGTCGTATCCTTTATAGATAGCTAGACTCGCACAAAGCGCTTCAATACACAGTTACATTTGAGGCCTACTATAAATAATGCAGCTCTATGCCTGCAACCTTCTATAAAAAGAATACGCAATTGAAGCTATAATCAGGTATAAAGTAGATTATAAAACAATCATATTTTGTTTTTGGACAGCAAAAGGATCAAATTCATGTCGAACGTCGTTAGCGCGTCATCCCATATAACGCACTTAATTGGTAGCCAAAGCACCAAGACGATTCTGCATAATACGCAACAGATTAAAATTAGCCTTGTCGACACGCTACAGGAAGATGCTCCTAGCCAGTTCGCTATTTATCCATGCGACTCTTTTATCTTTGTAATAGAAGGCCAACTTTTTCTCCGAACAACCGATGAAGAAAATACCCTAAAAGCACATCAAGGAAGTTGGCTCCATTACCAAAACTCGTGTCAAACGGTAACCTTATCCGCTCACGCAAAGTACTTAGTATTTGAAGTAAAAAAACAGCTTACAGACTCAGAAACACAGATGATAAAAGTAGCAAACGGACAAGCGCAAAAGCATAAAGACAAAGACGGTTTACTGCACTGGACACTTTCTGAAAGTCATGCGAGTCGCTTTGAAATGCTCTTCTTCCCACCGAACTACAAATCAGCTCGTCACTATTTTAAGAACTCTTCTCAGTTCCTTTATGGCTTGGGTAAACATGGGCATGCGGTTCAACTAAACAATGAAAAGAACGCTCCCGCAGATATCCCAGATTTTGGAATCTTCTTAAACACCAAAGAATCTTTTTCTTTCATCAACCCTAAGAAGTCGTCCATCCCCGTACTTCGCGTATTTACTCCACCACCAAAAAGTGGGCGCGTGTTCGTTTTAAAAAAGCAGGATTAGACGAAAGCGCACAAACACGTGTATTCGAGAGCTCTTCCCTAGTCTCTCATTAGTAGAGCAGTAACAATGTGATCTTCCCAAGATCCATTAATTTTAAGATAGTCCTTCGACACCCCTTCTTTTTCAAAACCAAGGCGTTTTAATACTGCCGCACTGCGGTTATTAGCAGGCATATAACTGGCTTGTATTCGATCAATACTGATCGATTTCATATATTGAATACCCGCTCTCAATGCTTCTGTCATATAACCTTGCCCTTCATACGCTTTTGAAAGGCTATACCCTAAACAACAAGACTGAAAGATCCCGCGGGAGATTGATGAAAAGTTTGTGTAAGCGATCATTTCGGTCTCATCCTTATTCAACAAACACAAGACAACGCCTTTATCCTCTAAAAACTCACGACGCATTTCTTTTACACGCAACTCGCATGTTTTTAGCGTGTAATACTCTTCGTTACGCAGAGGCTCCCACTTTGCAAGATGCTCACGCTCTTTGTTCACGAAACGATGTAATAATGCAATATTGTCGTAAGAAAGCACCTTGAGAACACCTCTAGGCGTTTCAATATAAGGGAAGCGACTCGTATTTGCCTCGATCAAATTGTCCTTCACTCTCTTTTCTTCCTTCACTTCTGCCAATTTTAAAGAGTAAGATGAGAACCAAAATTGGTTACCAATGTTGATGGTTTTTGCATGCATTGGGTGCGCCATCCACTCACGGGCGGCACTGATTGAGCTCCAGTAGGTAATCGAAATACTTTCTTCTTGACTGGTCCATTCATGCCCCAAAAAGCCGTCAAGCCCTTCAGCAAGCTCTAACACTTTTTCCGTCATTATCTTAAACATCAGGTCGTCATATAACTCCGATGTACATAAAGTGACTGAAAAATAAGGCGGGGTAGGTAAAGCAAAATTAGACATAATGTATAATTAAATCGTCAAAGATAAAGAAACAGTTTAAAAATGACACACAAGATAACTTAAAACGAGCTATAATTATCTCTGGTTGGTAATGGATGTGTCTTGGTCAACCAACCTTTCGGAAAGAGCAGCTACTTTTGCCTTCCATTAAGATTTGATCGTACATTTTTTAGATCTTCGTGCCAATAATGCTAAATCATCATCGCTCCCCCCTTTGGCTTTGATGAAAAGGACAGCAATTCAGCCCACTGTAAAGTGGGCTTTTTTTATGCCTAAAGCCCTATAACTAACAATAGCAAATAACCAAAACACCGAGCGGCCCCAAACACACTTCTCACGACGATTAAACAAGGCCTATACAGTAGGCTGCGGAGCAAGCAGAGAGTGAAGTCCACCGCCGTTTCTAAAAAATGGTAAAGCATTGATGGCTATAATATCGTGACCTGGAAATAAAGTTTCATATGCATTTAACGCTATGGTGTCGTGAGGATCATCAAATACTGGAACAAGAATTGCCCCTTTTACCGGATAGAAGTTTACATATGACAACGGCAGTGGTGTGTCATCCCACAATACCGTCATAGGCTGTGGAATTTCAACCACTTGCAGAGAGCGCCCTTGAGCATCCGAACTCATTGAAAGTATTTGCTTATTTTCTTGGAACACCGTGGCATTTGGATGACTTTCATCTTCGCTCAGCATCGTCAAAACCACCCCAGGGGACGCGAAAGAAGCAACACCACTCACATGACCTTCAAGTAAGTTGTCTCCCCATATGCCATGCTCAAGCCAAATAACTTTTTCAGCGCCTAATTCTTTTCTTAATAACGTCTCGATCTCATCATTGGTTAGGCCCTCATCCAGTTTGTCACCTATCATACTCTGCTTGGTGACAAGCAATGTTCCTTCTCCATCAGACTGTATTGACCCAAGACCATGAAGTTCATCGATACAGTCGAACGTGATGGGATCTCCACTTTTAATTGGAACACCAGAGAGCCAGTTAGTTATCGAATAAGAATCACCACTCGATTTAAACTTTTTACTCCAAGCATTGAAGTGCCAACTTCTCGCTATCAACTCCCCTTCAGACGTCTTTAAAAACAACGGCATGATATCTTTGGCCCAATTCAATTGAACTGGAAACACCTCTATATCGAGGGCCAATCCTGTTTTAACAGAGTAAAGCTCATTTACTTCATCTGCATCTTCAGGGTGAACAATAATAGTGACAGGCTCATAGTTTAAAATAGTGTCTATTAGCATCCTTAGACTTGCTTTCATTGATCCAATTTGTTCTTCCGCAGCCTCATCCTTATGTGGCCAAACAATCCAACTTCTAGCATGAGATTCCCAATCTGCGGGCAGCCGTACAATCGTATTTTCATCTACCATCTAGACTCTCTTGTTATTAGGGAAGGTACGAATAAGTCTTATGAGCTTCAGTCTTATCAGAGAAACAGCCTATCAAGGCGAGAGTGAGTAGGAATGTTGATACCTTTCAATCACTCTTAACGAAGATAGGCTGTTTCTCTGAAAGACCCAAAGGGCGAGGGCTAAACTATCTTTAATTCTTGTTAACTTTCTTGCCAATATGCTCATATTGGACGGCGAAACTTGCCTCGAATAAAGAAGAGTTATCCACACGCTGAAGCCAGTGGACTTGTTCATACCTCCCCTTAGCTAAATTAGCCTTATTTCAAGTAGGTTGTTCCTTTTAACACTTTCTTATAAGTATTAAATAAGGCTTCTTTTTCACCCTCTTCTAACAGGCTTTGCGCGATTTTCTCTTCGTAACGTTTAAACAACTCTTTGTCATTATAGCTAACATACGTCAACACATCTTGAACACTGTCACCATGTAATACATGCTCAACTTTGAAGCTATCTTCGGATAAATATACGTCAACAGAACAGGTATCACCAAACAAATTATGCAGATCACCCAAGGTCTCCTGGTACGCCCCAACCATAAAGAAACCCATTAAGTAATCTTCGTCTTTGGGTGGAGGCGGCAACGGAAGAGAAGATTCAAGCCCTTCACCATCCACATAGCGATATAAGCAACCATCTGAGTCACATGTAACGTCTTGGATTTTTCCTCGAAAGCTTGGTGCCATATCGAGCCCTTGTAATGGCAGCACAGGAAAAACTTGATCAATTCCCCATGCGTCCGGCATAGATTGGAATACAGATACGTTAACAAACAACTTCTCTGCCAACCTCTCATTTAAATCATCAATAACAGGTCTATGCGCTCGATTTCGGCTATTTAACCTAGGAAGAAGTAGGCGGCAGGCTGATAAAAACACATTCTCCGCAAGACCTCGTTGCTCCAATGTTAATTGCCCGAGGTTATACAAAGTAAGACTATCATTAAAGTCGTCAGCCAAATCATGATAAATCTCAACTAATGAGCGTTTATCCGACACCTCATTTTTTAACGCCTCATAAGATTCCCATAAACGCTGAAGCTCTGATTCGCTGTCAGATGCCGGCTTAGAAATAGGGAGATGTTCAACACCATGAGAAAACACATCAGCAATAATCATGGCATGATGGGCGGTAACTGCTCGCCCTGATTCCGAAATTATATGAGGATGCGGCAAATTATATTGCTCACAGATATTATGAAACGCAAACACCACGTTGTTCGCGTATTCACTTATACTGTAGTTCGCACTGTAAGCACTTTGACTGCGGGTTCCTTCGTAATCAACCCCCAAGCCACCGCCGACATCAACCCATTGGATATTAACCCCCATTAAGTGCAGTTCAGAATAATAACGAGCGCACTCTTTAAGGCTATTTTGAATGTCTCGAATACGAGTTATTTGAGACCCCAAATGAAAATGAATCAGCTCAAGGCAGTGAACCATATTCTGGTTTTTTAGAAGTTGAACCGACCTCAAAAGCTGCGATGTTGTTAATCCAAACTTAGACTTCTCACCACCACTGTTCCCCCAATGCGTCGAGCAGGTAGAAGCCAGACGAATACGTATTCCAATTCGAGGCGAGACATCTAGTCGTTTTGCTTCCTCTATAATCCATTCGAGTTCATGAAACTTTTCAACCACGAGAAACACTTGATGGCCCATTTTTTCAGCCATTAACGCTAAATGAATGAACTCTTTGTCCTTATAACCATTACAAACAATGATGCCATCGGCACTTTGATGCATTGCCAAAACAGCCATCAGCTCAGGTTTACTACCCGCTTCTAAACCCACTTTAGATGCATTGTCAGGTCGGCAGCTGGTGATTTCTTCAACCACCCTTCTCTGCTGGTTTACCTTTATAGGGTAAACAATCGCATAATCTGCCTTGTACTGATAATGGTCAATCGCGTCACAAAACGATTGTGTAATTCGTTCAATACGAGAATGAAGGATATCTGGGAAGCGAACCAAGCAAGGATAAGAGACATTTTGCTCCTTTAACGCTTTCGCCAGCTCGGTTAAATCGACTTGTTGCTTTTTATTTGGCAGCGCCGTGACGCACCCTTTATCATTAATTGAGAAAAAGCCACCGCTCCAATGATCCACATTGTACAGCTCAATTGAATCCTTCACAGACCACTGTTTCATAGATAAATTCACACTCACATCGCTCTTTAGAACAGAGCTAAATATAATGATTAAAAGGAGGGAAACACCTGAATGCTCATTTTGGTGCGCATTCAGGTGTTAAGAGGTGTATGCCGTTATATTGCATCGATCACGTATTGTGGTAAAGCAAACGCAGCAGCATGTAGTTCAGGTGTATAAAAACGAGTCTTAAAGCCCGCTTTCTCAAAACGCTCTCGAATAACTGACGCTTCGACGGAACGAGCAGATTCATTATCTGTTCCCCAAGCAAAAGTCATGATGCCGCCTACGTAAGTAGGAACGGCAGCAGAGTAAAATGAAACATCGCTAAAGTAAGGAGATAAGCGCTTTGCAGTCGTAGATACTTCGTCAATTTGCATAAAGCTTACGCCATTTTGAGCGACGAATATTCCACCCTCATTCAAACAACGCTTACAACCTTCATAGAATCGAGAACTAAAAAGCACCTCTCCAGGACCAATAGGATCGGTGCAATCCGATATAATGACATCAAATTTATCAGAAGTTTCACTTACATAGTCGACACCATCGGCAATGACAACCGTTGCTTTTGGATCATCAAATGCGCCAGCAGAGTGGTTAGGCAAATACTCTTTACACATATCCACAACAGCTTGATCGATTTCGACCTGCGTTACACTCTCGACTTCAGGATGACGTAATACCTCTCTCAGCATGCCGCCATCGCCGCCACCAATGATTAGCACTCGTTTGGCATCACCGTGTGCAAACAAAGGAACATGCGCCATCATTTCGTGGTAAATAAATTCATCTCTTTCAGTTGTCTGAATGACACCATCCAATGCCATGATGCGTCCAAACGTTTCGTTTTCAAAGATGATTAAATGTTGGTGATCCGTATCAAGCTCAAAAAAGACCTGATCAACATCAAAGCTTTGACCGTATCCGCTATGTAGTGTTTCGCGAAGTGTACGCTTTTCCATAATTTCCCCCAGGAAGTCCATCAGCCGATTCTATTTCTCAACTGAATAAATAATATTTAAAAGCACATAATGAAATAGTTTTCTCGCATAAAAAAAGCGGCATGGTGGAAACTATGTTTCCGGCATCCCGCTTCGTTATTTAAGTAAACTGATTTATGAAACTCGCTCACCATGAGCCTGCTTGTCTGCATGGTAGGAAGATCGAACCAATGGACCACACGCGGCATGCGTAAAGCCTAATTCTTTCGCAACCTGCTCATAGCGCTCAAACTCTTCTGGCGGCACAAAGCGGTCCATAGGGAAATGGTGTTTAGAAGGCTGAAGATATTGACCAATAGTCAGCATTTCTACATTGTGAGCGCGAAGGTCTTTCATCACCTCAACAATTTCCTCAAATGTTTCACCCATCCCAACCATTAAACCAGATTTTGTTGGTACGTCAGGGCAGCGTTCTTTGAAATTTTTCAGTAGATCCAAAGACCACTGATAATCTGACCCCGGACGAACTTGACGATACAAGCGCGGAATCGACTCCAAGTTATGATTGAACACATCTGGTGGCGATTGCGTTAAGATGTCAACAGCGACGTCCATACGACCACGAAAATCCGGTACAAGCGTTTCAATCTCGATGTTTGGAGATAATGCTCGCGTTTCATCAATACAATTCACGAAATGCTGAGCACCACCATCACGTAGATCATCTCGGTCTACCGACGTAATCACCACATACTTAAGCCTCATATCCCTAATTGCTGCTGCAAGCTCTTTAGGCTCGTCTTCGCTTAACGCATTCGGTCTACCGTGCGCAACATCACAGAAAGGGCATCGACGGGTACATATATCACCCATAATCATAAAGGTTGCCGTCCCATTACTGAAACACTCGCCTAAATTTGGGCAATTTGCTTCCTCACATACCGATGCAAGCTTATGCTCTCGTAAGGTACTTTTAATACGTGCAATCTCAGGCGACGCTGGAATTCTCACACGCAGCCAATCAGGCTTACGGGGGATTTCCTCTGTAGGAATCACTTTAACCGGAATACGAGCCATTTTTTCCGCGCCGCGAAGTTTTTCACCTTGTACGACACGCTTGCGTTCTGTGTTCATTAATTCATTTACCCTTTCTGAATCATCGGAGACTGGAATCCGAGATGTGTAGCCAGCTCTAATGCCATGTCTTTCTTAACATCGGACATTAACACTGTTGAGTTGAGGCGTTTCATATCAATCATTTGTAGCCCTTGATAGCCACAAGGGTTAATACGCAAGAACGGAGTCAAATCCATATCGACATTAAGTGCTAGCCCATGGAATGAGCACCCTCTTCGAACCCGCAACCCTAACGAAGACACCTTCATTTCATTAACATAAACACCTGGAGCATCCGGTTTTGGATAGGCATCTATATCATATTTCTTTAGTACAGCGGCAACGGCATTTTCAAGCGCTGATACAAGCTCTCTCACCCCCATCCCCAATCGCTTAAGATCAATCATTACGTAAGCGATTAGTTGACCTGGGCCATGATAAGTCACTTGACCTCCGCGGTCAGCCTGTATTACAGGAATATCACCCGTTTCAATCAGGTGCTCTTCTTTACCAGCTTGCCCTTGCGTAAATAGCGGAGGATGCTCAAGCAACCAAATCTGATCTGGCTGCTCTTTTGTTCTTGTTTGGGTGAAGTCTTTCATCTCCTCCCAAGTTTTTTCGTACTCAACAAGACCGATGTCTCGAACAATCAGCTCTTTCGACATCACATAACCATCTTGATGGATTGAATTGCCTTTAATGCAGCATCCAGTTCTGCTAAATGCGCTTCACTTTGTGCGATTATTCTAAAGCTATAACTGATAAAGCGTCCTTTGCTAGAACGATTGTTTGTGATAGTCGAGCAGTCTAACTCTGGAGCGAGCGTATTTAAACACGCAACCAACTCATCAAAACCACCATCGACATCCAACGCAACGACCTTTATTAGGTAGTTTTCACAAGGAAACTCTATTTTAGGTGCGTCTGCTGGATCGGCAGCAGGCGCACCATTTTTTGTAATCAAAGCCATTTATGTTTCTCAATTGGTTAGGAAGTATGAAGGTACTGCCCCTTTCACACTTCCTTAAAGCGACTATTAAAATAGATTCATAAAGAACCGCTTAATTTTATCAAATAAGCGCTTAAAGAAGCCACCTTCTTCAACAGATTCAAGCGCTACTACTTCTCGCTCAAGTAGTACGTTACCTTCCTGACCAACGATCACTTTACCTAATACATCACCAGCAGAAATAGGCGCTTCTATCACTGGAGCTAAGTCCAATGTAGCAGGAATTGAATCCGCTTGTTGACGAGGCATGGTGACAAGTACGTCGTCTGTAAAACCGACTTTAACCGAATCAGTTGCGCCGCCCCATACATGAGCATTATTCACTACTTGGCCTGCACTGTAGAGCTTACGGGTCTCATAGTATCGAAAACCGTAGTTCATTAATTTCTGAGACTCAGTCGCACGCGCTTCGTCCGACGACGTCCCCATTACAACACTAATCAAACGCGTTCCATTACGAACTGCAGACGCAGCTAGGCAGTAACCTGCGGCTTGAGTATGGCCTGTTTTAAGACCATCTACCGTTTTGTCTCGCCACAGCAGCTTATTGCGGTTTGGTTGGCGAATATCATTGTAGGTGAAGTATTTTTCCGCATACATTTTATAACTTTCAGGGAACTGTAGAATTTTAGCACGAGACAATAAGGCTATATCGTAAGCACTTGAATAGTGATTCTCAGCAGGAAAGCCAGTTGAATTCTGAAAGTGCGTATTTTTCATACCAAGCAACTGAGCATGTTGATTCATTAAGTCGACAAATGCCCCTTCTGCGCCAGCAATGTGCTCCGCAACTGCGACACTCGCATCATTGCCTGATTGAATAATAATGCCGCGCATTAGGTCTTCTAGTTTTACGCGTGTTCCTTCACGAATAAACATACGAGACCCTTTCATGCGCCAAGCGGCCTCACTGACTCTAACTTGATCGTCGTATGAAATATTTCCTCGAGCTATTTCATAATCAGCAATATAAGCCGTCATAAGCTTTGTTAAACTTGCTGGTGGTAATTCTTTGTGGGAGTTTTGCTCTACCAAAACCTCGCCCGTGTAGGCATCCATCAAAATATAACTGCTCGCCGATAACTGAGGGGGCGCAGGAATAAGAGAAGGAGCAGCGTTCACCTCTATTGAGAAAAGACTGGTAAAAACTAATAAAATTCCAATAAGTCGTTTCATATTCTAGAACATCACCTAACTATTAATATATGAGGGAAATAATACTAGACTGCCAAATAAGGCTCTAGTACTTCACTGAGATAACGCAACCTTTACACTTTTTGCAAAACCCGCATCTTCTAATTTTGTTTGCCATTCGGCGAGCATAGCGGGCGAATTATAAGGGCCAACAAGGACTTTATAAAGCCCAGAATCACTTGATATAACCTGCACAATAATCTGTGTATCAAACTGCTCAATGAGCTTATTTTTGAGAGATTCGGCGGAATCCTGAGAACTAAACGCGCCAAGTTGCAGATGCGTAAACGAAGAGGTTACTTTTACAGAAGATGGCTGAGGCGCTTTCGGCACCACTACTGGTGTCTTTGCAACCGCGTTACTATTTGTTTTTACTGTAAGAGTCTGACCAGGCTTGGGGGTAATCGCTTCCACTTTAACCCTCGCCAACCCCTTTTTATGATAATCAAGGCGCACTGCTGCCGCATAAGACAAATCAATCAGACGATCACCGTGAAAAGGGCCACGATCATTGACCCTGACAATAACCGAACGGCCATTATCAATATTAGTTACTTTTAAGTAAGTAGGCAGAGGCAAACTCTTATGAGCTGCCGAAAAGGCGTACATGTCATAGGTTTCGCCATTAGACGTTTTATGCCCATGAAATTTTTTACCGTACCACGAGGCGGTTCCTTGCGCACTATACCCTTCGGCACTAGACATCACATAGTACTGCTTACCCCACACGACATAAGGGCTCTTATTACCACCACGACTTTTAGGCTCCCATTTTGGCACCAAGTCAGGAAGATGGTCTACTTTAACATCAGAAGACGGCCCATGATCTTGCAGTATGGTATAGCGTCCGCCGCCCGTTGCTTTATCTAAATCCGCTGAAGACGATCCGCCTCCATTGATATGCTTGGTGCTCATGCAGCCATTGAGCGACAGCCCTATAACGATGAGTATCAGCAGTCTATTACAGTTCATTTACCTTTAACCTATTCGCTAATTCAATTACAGACATGGCATATCGTCGACTTGGGTTGTAATCCATCACGGTAAAGAAATTTTCAGACGCTAACCAATAACTAACTTGAGTAGGGGCAGTCCGTAATTTAATCAGCCCCATTTTGTCATTACTACTTAATTTAGAATACACACCAAGGTTCGCCCATTCATGGCGATCATAAATGGGCTTTCGACCTTTATTTGAAAGCGAAGACACTTTTTTAGTATCCATTACATCAGCGGAAACAACCCAATTTTTATTCGCTTCCCACCCATGGAAGCGCAAATATCGAGCGACACTCCCAATGGCGTCAGCCGGAGACTCCCACAGATCAATATGACCATTACCATCAAAGTCCACTGCCAGCTTAATATAATTGCTAGGCATAAATTGAACCATCCCTAGTGCACCACTGTAGGAACCGTTTGTATTACCTATCCCCCAACTCTCTTGTCGGGCAAGCAATAAGTAGGCCTCCAACTCTCTCTGAAAGTACTTTCCACGTCTAGGGTAGTCGAACGCTAAGGTCGTCAACGATGTAAATACGTCTCGAGACCCTGTAATTCTGCCATATGCGGTTTCGACACCAATAAGCGCAACAATAATACTCCAATCGACACCGTACTGTTGCTGTGCTTTTTTCAACCACTCTTTATTGCGTTGAGCAAAAGCAATGCCTTCATTAATACGAGAGTCATTAACGAAGCGTTTCTTGTATTCAAAATAAGGCGTTATTACTTCAGGCTGATTATTCGACTTCTTAATAACTTGGGGGCGCTGTTGAATTGAAGAGAACGCTCGAACCAGCGTATTTTTATCATAGTCATGCTTTTGTGCTATTACTTCTACGAACGCCTGTACCTCTTGTCGTAAGTAATAATTATTTGGCGCCCCGGAACGATTTTCGTCCGTTGCCATTACTTCAGACTCACCATTAGGCGAAACAGTATCGACCTCATGCACGGCATCTGAAGGCGTGCTCGAACAGGAAGCGACCAAACACAAACACATTATCCATAACGTAACTTTTTTCATCATCTCGCTCGTTTATGAGTTTGAATAGACATTAATATACCGAACGTTGCCATAATCGTAATAATCGATGTGCCACCGTAGCTGACAAGTGGCAAAGGAACACCTACTACAGGCAGTATTCCAGATACCATTCCAATGTTTACGAACATATAAACAAAAAACGTCAATGTTAAGCTACCCGCTAAAAGCCTAGCGTAATTGTCTTCAGCTGTCGCCGAAATATATAAGCCTCGTGCTATTACGAGCAAATACGCGAATATAAGCACGCCACATCCAAGCATTCCGAACTCTTCACCCAACACAGCAATAATAAAGTCTGTATGGCTTTCTGGTAGAAAATTAAGCTGAGCTTGAGTTCCTTCAAGCCACCCTTTTCCATATACACCACCTGAGCCTATCGCCGTCTTTGACTGAATAATATTCCAGCCAGAACCCAAAGGGTCACTCTCAGGGTTTAAAAACGTTAAAACTCGCTGGCGCTGATAATCATGCATGACATGCCAAAGCAAATACCCAGCAACAGGCGCACAAGCTCCCGCTGAAAGCATGTATATCCAAGGAAGCCCAGCTAAAAACAAGACAAACAAACCGGACACAGCAACTAAAAGAGACGTCCCTAGGTCTGGCTGCTTCGCAATCATTAAAACGGGTATGACGATAATCACTAAAACTGTCGCTATTTGCTTAAATGATGGAGGCAAAGGTCGATGCGCAAAATACCAAGCAATCATCATGGGCATGACAATCTTCATAATCTCAGACGGTTGAAATCTCGGCCCACCCGGAATTTCCAACCAACGTTGGGCGCCTTTCGCTCCCACACCAAACAACAAAACGCCTACAAGTAAACCCGCGATCGCAACAAACAAAAGTGGAGAGGCTCGTAACATATATTTAGGCGGCAGTTGCGCCAATGCCAGACACACCGCAAACCCTAATGCCAAACGAAAGACTTGCCGCTCAACCATTTCCATATTCTGTCCAGAAGCCGAATACAAAACGACTAAGCCTCCAGACATAAGCAACACAAGAGAAGCAGCTAATAGAACATCGATGTGAGTCAAACGCCATAACCTGGCATTTGTAAAACGTATAAACCTTTGATACCAAGTAGCATTCACGATTGATCTCCCTTTAGAAAATCATACTGCTTTGGATAATCATCGTTCAAATATGCATCAAACAATTGCTTAGTGAGATCAGCAGGTTTGGAGCTACTCCCGCCATTTTCAAAAATGGAGAACACGACAATATCAGGCTTGTCTGATGGGGCGAAGCCGATAAATAATGCATGATCGTGAAGCCGTTTTACCAAGTTCTTGGCATCGTATTCCTCATCTTCTTGCAAACTAAATACTTGCCCCGTTCCCGTCTTACCTGCAATTGAGTAATCCGTTCCACGGAGGCGTCTTGCCGTTCCTTTCGAGTCAGTAACTACTTTTCGCATCGCGTTCACCATGCGTTCCCAATTTTTGTTGTTCTTAAGCTTTATCTTATGATCTTCACCGGCAACCCCAAAATCAATCGGTTCCTGCTCAACGGTTTCGACCATACGTGGGGAGTAGTAATGCCCTCGATTAGCCAACGCGGTTACTGCTGTTGCGATTTGAATCGGCGTCGCAACCATAAAACCCTGCCCGATCCCAACGTTTACAGAGTCCCCTGGATACCAAGATTCTTTATATTTCGCTTTTTTCCACTCATTTGAAGGCAACAACCCTTTTCCTGCACCATTCAAGTCGAGAACCGTTCGATCGCCGAACCCGAATTGGGATAGAAAGTTGTGGATAGGTGTAATACCCATTTTATGGGCTAATTGATAATAGTAAGTATCGACAGACTCAATAATGGAGCGCTCTAAATTAATCCAACCATGACCTTCTCGCTTCCAATCTCTATAGCGACGGCCATTTGGATTTATTTGATAGAATCCTTTGGCATAATAGCTTTCGTTCCAAGAAGAAAAGCCGTATTCAAGGCCCGCAAGTGCCATAAATGGTTTTATTGTCGACGCGGGAGGATAACCACCTCGAAGCGCCCTATTAAACAGCGGCAAGCGTTTAGAATCTCTAAGAGACGCGTAGTTTTTTGAGGAGATACCACGCACAAATAAATTGGGATCAAAGCCCGGCTTCGAGACCAACGCTAAGATACCACCAGTATTCGGGTCTAACGCGACAACGGACCCTTTATAATCTCCAAGTAAGTCATAGGCGTATTGTTGTAAACGCGCATCGAGGTAAAGATGAAGATCGTGACCTGGTACTGGGTTTTGTCTCTCCAACTCTTCCATAATTCGGCCACGAGCATTGACTTCAACCTTAGATATCCCAGGGCGGCCAAATAACTCATTTTCATAAAACCCTTCTACACCCGTTTTACCTATAAATTGAGCACCTTGATAGGACTGGTTATCCACTCGCTTTAAGTCTTTTTCGGTTATGCGACCAACGTAACCAATTGCATGTGCAAATGCTTCACCATAAGGGTAATATCGGGTTAATTGAGCCTCAACCTGCACCCCATCAAGTTTGTATAAATCAACTGAAACTTTTGCCCACTCTTCATCCGTCAATTGTGACTTTAGTGTAATAGACTGATAAGGACGCCTATATTCTTTACGTCGTTGATCAAACGTCCGCCACTCATCCTCAGATATGTTCAAAATGCCGGAAAGCATTCCTTTGAGTTTAGGCAAGTTAGAAACACGTTCGGGAGTGATCGTTAAACTGTGGATAGGACGATTGTCAGCTAAGACAACGCCATGTCGATCGTAAATAAGCCCACGCGGTGGTGGCTCAGTGACAAGCATCACTCGATTATCGTCGGCTTTGGTAACGTATCTCTGATGCTCAACGACTTGCAAATAAAACAATCGAGACATCAAAATAAGAGAAAGGATTAATACAAAAACAGCGGAGAATATCACTCGCCTTTGCGTAAGAGATTGCTCTTGCCGATAGTTCCGAAAAATATGATGTTTATGGCCCAAGTTTCACCCTCAACGATGATAAGGATGATTATTCATAAGCGTCCAAGCTCGATACACCTGCTCAGCGAGAATAATTCTAACCATTGGGTGAGGAAGTGTGAGCGCAGAAAGAGACCAAGCTTGATTCGCCATTGCGGTACAGCGAGGATCTAACCCGTCTGGTCCACCGACTAAAAGTGAAATATTATAGCCATCCATACGCCATTGCTCAGCTTGATCCGCCAACTTATCCGTCGACCAATTCTTACCCAGCACTTCTAAAGCAATCACTTTGTCGCCAGAAGGGATGGCATCGAGCATCGCATCCCCTTCTTTCTTTATCGCTTTCGCTATATCGGCATTTTTACCACGCGGCGCCATAGGAATTTCTATTAGCTCTAATGCAAAATCCTTTGGGAGACGCTTGGCATAATCATCATAACCTTGCGTTACCCATTTCGGCATTTTCGTTCCTACTGCAATTAAGCGTATGCGCATTATCGGTTCGCCTATTGCTCTCTGGTCTTAATATCCCAAAGTTTTTCTAGATCATAGAAAGAGCGAGCTTCTTCAGTCATGACATGAACAACAACATCATGTAAATCGACCAATACCCATTCACTACCCATTTCTCGACCTTCGCTGCCAAGAGGCTGAAGTCCATTAGACTTTAAATGCTCAACAACATTTTGGCCCAAGGATTGAACATGGCGTTTTGAAGTACCAGTACAGATAACCATGTAGTCCATCATGTCTGTTAATTCGCCGACTTCAAGAACGGTGATTTTGTCACCTTTCACATCTTCTAGTGCTTCTACAGCATGAGACAGAATCTCGTCAGCTTGCATTTGGTTTTCACTCATATAGTAAAGTTACCTATTTATATAATTGGTTATGATCAATGTATTCTTGTACAGCTTTTGGCAATAGGTAGGCTATAGACAACGATTGCCTACAAAGGTTTCGAATCATACTTGATGAAATCCCTAGAGGTGTTAACGTTTCAAGCCAAACTTTGCCTGCGGGCGCGGATTGTAACTCAATTGCAGACAATGCTCGATGATTTTCGTAAAACGCATTTAACTCAGAAATATACTCCGAATCCCAGCCTGGCCTAGCCACAACCACGATATGACAGTATTCGGTTAAATCCCACCAATCTGCCCATGTTGGCAAGGAAAGAAAACTGTCCGTTCCAAGCACCATAATAAGAGGTTCGGATTCCCCTATTTCAGAGCGTATGGTCTTAAGCGTATCAATCGTATAACTCGGCCCTTCCCTTGTTATCTCACGGTCATCAACACAGAGCCGCGAATCGTTTTCGATCGAAAGACGAACCATATCTAAGCGTTGAAGCGCGCTTACGTTGGGCCTATCTTTATGAACAGGCTGAAAGCAAGGTACCAATCTAAGCTCTTTAAAGCCATGCTTATCGAGAAGATCAATCGCGGACCGTAAATGACCATGATGAATAGGATCAAAGGTGCCACCCATAATGACGACCCCTTTGCTCCTTTGACCAGCCGATAAAGCAGACAAACTTGAATCAATTGTCACGTGTATGACCGTCTCCCATCACTACGTACTTTTGACTCGTCAATCCCTCTAAACCGACTGGGCCTCGTGCGTGGATTTTATCCGTTGATATTCCAATTTCCGCCCCTAGACCATATTCAAAACCATCAGCGAACGCAGTCGATGCATTAATCATGACTGATGACGAGTCAACAGCCGTCATAAACAATCTCGTTTTAGAATAGTCCTGAGACACAATCGCATCCGTATGATGAGAACCGTACTTATTAATATGCTCAATCGCTTCGTTCATACTTGAAACAATTTTCACAGACAATTTAGGCCCAAGATATTCGGTGTACCAGTCTTCTTCGGTTGCTAAGCCTATACCACTCAAAATCTTTTGCGTTTCAGCACACCCAACCAACTCCACACCTTTTTCACCAAAAGCGGCCGCCAATTTGGGTAAAAAAATGTCCGCTATGTCTTTATGCAGCAACAATGATTCCATCGCATTGCAAACACCATAACGTCGAGTCTTTGCATTCATTGCAATAGCGTACGCTTTATCCAAATCAGCTTGATCGTCTACATAAACATGGCAGTTACCATCAAGGTGCTTAATAACAGGCACTCTTGCATCGTTGCTTATTCTAGTAATCAAACCTTTTCCGCCACGTGGCACAATGACATCAACAAACTCAGACATGCTAATTAATTTACCAACCGCATCACGGTCTGTCGTATTTATAACCTGAACAGCATACTCTGGCAGATGTGCCTTCTTAAGTCCGAGTTTTACAGCATGAGCGATCGCCTGATTGGAGTAATACGCTTCGCTACCACCCCTTAAAATAGCTGCATTGCCAGACTTCAAACACAAACTTGCCGCATCAATCGTTACATTTGGGCGGGACTCGTAAATAATACCTATAACACCCAATGGCACCCTCATCTTTCCGAGGTGAATACCAGACGGGCGATACACCATATCAGTGATTTCACCAATTGGATCAGGAAGCGCTGCGACCTGATTCAACCCTTCTATCATGGAGTCAATACGAGCATCCGTTAATTCAAGACGATCCAAAAGAGCAGCATCTAAACCTTTCGCGTGGCCCGCTTCGATATCTTTCGCATTTTCGACTTTTAATAGGGGTCGAGCTGCCTCTAGCGCGTCAGCCATTGCACATAAGGCTTGATTTTTTTCTTCCGTTGACACGCTCGCTAACTTGCGAGATGCAGATCGAGCTTGTTGCCCAACCTCTTTCATATAAGCATCTATAGACATAACTCTTAAACCACCTGAAATACATTATAAGTGCGATTACTTCACCACACAGATTACGTTATCTATGAAAAACTAACCGTAACATTCTTAATTACTAGTAGAATCGGTATACTACCACAAAGTTTTTCTTGCTGGTTATTGAAAAGCCTTCTCTAACAAGTTGCGCGATGACAATCTACCTTAGAAGCATATCGTTACTATTCAGATGCAAATACACAACTCCAGACATTCGGCGCACATATAGCATTCTTAGGTTTTTGTTAGATCCACGCATCCAGCTAGATATGTATTTTGACATTCCACAAGATTATTCGAAAATTGGAGCGAACATTGACCTCTTCCACAACGTTTGAATTCACTCAAATCGGTGTCATTCACTCTTGTTATACTGAAAAATTTGGCATCCCCCGCCAACCTGGACTCGTAGAAGAGACAACAGCCTCTCTGGAGCTGCTCCCTCCGTTCAATCGCGAAGACATACTCGACGGATTGGAAGGCTTCTCTCATATATGGGTTCACTTCGTTTTTCATAAATGCATTCAAGAAAAATGGAAAGCCAAAGTTCGCCCTCCAAGATTAGGTGGTAAAGAGAAAATGGGCGTATTTGCTACACGAGCGACGCATCGACCAAACCCGATCGGACTATCAGTATTAAAAATCGACAAAATACACAAGCATGGCAAGAAAATATTTATTGACTTGCAAGGCGCAGATCTATTGGATGGAACACCCGTTATAGACATAAAGCCCTACCTGCCTTACGCAGATATAAAGACGGATGCATTAGGCGGTTTCGCACCAGAAAAGTCCGCCCCCTCACAAGTCGAATTTAGCGAACTCGCGACACATCAAGCAATCAGCTATGAAAAAAAATTTGGTCGAAACCTGCTATCCTTAATAAAGCAAGTAATTGAGCAAGACCCAAGACCATCCTACCTTTCGAACACGACTGACCGACACCATGGAATTAAACTATGGAATACCAATATAAAATGGCTCGCTAAGGAAGATCACTTGCTTGTAACCGAAATTGAGGTAGAAGACGACGTATGTTAAAAAAAAATATGATAAAGGCGTACCAAAACAACGCGACTCTAAAAAAGCAATCAGATTTATCAACAAGCACGCATCAAGGGCACACAAATCCCAAAAATCAACAACAGAAAGAAAATAAAAATGAGAAGGATCTTTACCGCTCAGATCAGGACGAAAAGTTAATTAAAGACTACCATTATGCGAAGTTTCAAAAAAATTTAGATCAAATTCAAAACAACCAATCACTTCAATCACTTATAGAAAAAGACGAATGGAGTGAAGACGACATCAAAACACTTTTAGCCAACTTTAGATAGCAAAGCGTCATGAACCAAGGCTATATACTCAACCATTAAATCTCTAATCACTTCCCCACAGAGAGAAACTTCCCCATTCACCTATACCCATACTTATCCACATGTTCTGTGTATAGTATTTTTGTCAATTAGTTAGACATTAAAAAAACACTCTGCGAACAAATTTTATCTAATATTTTTTCCAGAAAACACACAATCAAAAAGGCATAAAAAAAGCGAGCCGAAGCTCGCTTTTTATCCAACATAAAGTCAGATTAGTTTTGGTTTTCTAGTTGAGCTTTGATTAGGTCACCGATTGTAGTCGGGCCATTTGCTTCAACTTGTTGCTTCTCTGAGTGAGACTTAAGAGCAGCTTTCTCTTCAGAAGCGTCTTTAGCCTTAACAGAGATGCTGATAGTACGAGCTTTACGATCAACACTTACGATCGCAGCTTCGATAGAATCACCAACATTCAACTCGTTGCGAGCATCTTCAATGCGCTCACGGCTGATATCAGAAACTTTCAAAGAAGCCTCTACACCTTCAGCTAGAGTAACAACCGCACTTTTCGCTTCAACTTCAGTAACAGTACCTGTTACGATCGCGCCTTTGTCATTTTCTGCAACGAAAGCAATAAACGGATCTTCAGCTAGTTGTTTAACACCTAGAGAGATACGCTCGCGCTCAGCGTCGATAGAAAGAACAACGGTCTCAAGAAGGTCACCTTTCTTGTATTGACGTACCGCTTCTTCACCAGTTTCATCCCAAGATAGGTCAGAAAGGTGTACAAGTCCGTCGATACCGCCGTCAAGACCGATGAACACACCAAAGTCAGTGATAGACTTGATTGCACCAGAGATCTTGTCGCCTTTGTTGAAAGAACCAGCAAACTCTTCCCATGGGTTTGGAGTGCACTGTTTGATACCTAGAGAGATACGACGACGCTCTTCGTCGATATCTAGAACCATAACTTCAACTTCGTCGCCGATTTGAACAACTTTAGATGGGTGAATGTTTTTGTTCGTCCAATCCATTTCGGAAACGTGAACAAGACCTTCAACACCTTCTTCTAGCTCAGCGAAGCAACCGTAGTCAGTTAGATTAGTTACACGTGCTGTAACTTTAGTACCTTCTGGGTAACGAGCTTTGATAGCAACCCATGGATCTTCACCCAATTGCTTAAGACCTAGAGATACGCGGTTACGCTCACGGTCAAACTTAAGCACTTTAACATCAATTTCGTCACCTACAGCGATGATCTCGCTTGGGTGTTTGATGCGTTTCCAAGCCATATCAGTGATGTGTAGAAGACCATCAACACCACCAAGGTCAACGAACGCACCGTAATCAGTAAGGTTCTTAACGATACCTTTAACTTCTTGACCTTCTTCAAGAGAAGAAAGAAGAGTTTCGCGCTCAGCACTGTTAGTCGCTTCCATAACAGCACGGCGAGATACAACAACGTTGTTACGTTTTTGATCAAGCTTAATAAGTTTAAACTCAAGATCAACACCTTCAAGGTGAGAAGTATCGCGGATAGGACGTACGTCTACCAAAGAACCTGGCAAGAAAGCACGGATATTTGCGATATCAACAGTGAAGCCACCTTTAACCTTACCGTTGATGATACCTGTAACGATTTCACCCTCTTCGTAGGCTTTTTCAAGAACAGCCCAAGTCTCAGCGCGTTTCGCTTTTTCACGAGAAAGTTTAGTTTCACCGAAGCCGTCTTCAACAGCATCAAGTGCAACTTTAACTTCGTCACCGATGTTTAGAGTGAATTCACCGCTCTCGCTTAGGAATTGAGAACGAGGGATAACGCCTTCAGATTTAAGACCTGCATGAACTGTTACCCAATCGCTGTCGATGTCAACAACGATACCAGTAACAATTGAGCCTGGAGCCATTTCTACGGTTTTAAGGCTTTCTTCAAACAGTTCTGCGAAGCTTTGAGTCATTGTGTTTCCTATAAAAAAAGGACTGTAATTCTACTGAATCACATCCTATCTCCACATTACCAGCAAATATGGGTCAGTTAATAATAGTTGCGGGATTGACTTTGGCTGGTCCAATACCGACTTGGGTAAATTCTAGTCTATTTTAGCACAATTGATACATAGAATAGAACTATCAATTTAGTAAGATAACGAGAAGGCCAAACCTTCCACCAAAACACTTAGCAGGATACTGACGCTATACCCGTTTTAGAAACTTCAGCCAGCACCATAGCAACGACGTCTTCTATGGAAAGATCCGTACTATCTATAACCAATGCTCCTGCTGCGGGAACAAGAGGCGCAACCGCACGATTCGCATCCCGCTCATCACGCTCTTTAATAGTAGCAACCAATTCTTCGTAGTTAACCTCGTCCCCTTTTTGCTGCAATTGCAACAAGCGGCGATTTGCGCGTTCCTCAGCAGTAGCAGTCAAAAACACTTTTACAGGCGCATCTGGAAACACTACCGTACCCATATCTCGCCCATCTGCAACCAACCCAGGCTCTTGAGAAAATGCGCGCTGTCTCATCAATAGCCCTTCACGAACTTCAGGAATTTGAGCCAATTTCGATGCACTGTTTCCAACCAATTCAGTGCGAATAGCTTGGGTGACCGTTTCCCCCTCAAGCACAATATCTACTTTACCTTCTTCACGTTGCTCAAACTGAATGTCTAAGTGTTCAGCAAGCACTCTCAAGGACTCAACATCATCCTCTGTCATACCATGATGCGATACAGCAAGAGCCAGCAGACGATATAATGCACCGCTATCGAGCAAATGCCATCCCAGTTTTTCCGCAACCAACTGACTCACAGTACCTTTACCCGCACCGCTTGGGCCGTCAATCGTAATAACTGGGGACTGATCAATCATAATAATTCCTCTTATACTTTTTTATCGTGCGACGTCGCATTGCAAACCCAATGCCACCATTACACTTTCCAATTCTGTAAATTCTTCTAATAATTTCTGACAGTCATGCACCACACAAGGTTCACGACTTCTAATCCCTAGCGCCAACATAGCCAGGGCAATGTGATAATCCCCAGCAGAGTCCAAATTATTGCCGGATACAGGGTGACCACCTTCGATGTAAACGACATCATTCTCAAATGTAACCTTCACCCCCATATGCCTCAATCCATCGAGCATAGTCATAATTCGATCTTCGTAGTAATACGCAAGAGAGCGTACTCCATAAATTTTCGACGTCCCTTTCGTAAAGGCCGCTAAGACACACACAATTGGCAAACTTTCTCTCAATCGAGTCGTATTTTCTGGCAACAATTCAAAGTTTTTCAATTGGGAAAAGCGAGCCCTCACCCTTCCCTGTGGCAACTTCCCGTTAGCGTCCTTTTCATAACGAATATCAGCCCCTTGTTTACCCAAGAACGGCAACAAACTACCAATATTTTCGCCCGTCAGTGCATTCTCAATGGATAAATCTGAGCCGGGACACAAACACGCAAATGCAAGCAACAAAGCCGTTTTATTTACATCAGCAGGAAGCATTAAATCTGTAGAATGCAACGTAGACGGAGCCGATTTAAATCGCTTGCCCTCGAGCTTCACATTAAAGCCAAATGCTTTTAGTATCTCTACGTCAATCTCGCCATCATCATTTGCCAAAATAACTTGCGACTCACCTGGAGAGAACAAACAAGCCAACATAGCGGACGAAGACAATCGTCTAGAAAACTGAGCCAACGCAATATCCAACGCTTTTGGCACTCTCGACTTTATAGTGACAGGCAAACAATCTGCAGCAGCAGTCTCGACCGTCGCTCCCATTGAGCTCAATATTGCCAACAATGATGAAATAGGACGATTTAAAAGTACCTCATCCGCCGTCACGGAGACTTCAAACTCCTGTCCAGCCAAAACCGGAAGCAAAAGATACAAACTGGTGAGAGATGAATGCACATTAATCGGTGCAATTGGCGCCTTAAGCCCCTTCAACCCCACACCGTGAACTCTCACCTGATTCAATCCAATATCATCAATTACCACACCCATATCACGCAGTGCCTGAACCGTCACTTTAACGTTCCCAGTGAGATCCAGATTATCTATCGTACTCACTCCACAACTAAGGGCGGCGAGTATAACCACTCTATGTGACAAAGATTTGTCACCCGTCAAAGAAACCGCACCTTTCACTGCATTAACAGAAGATAAGGAAATAGAGACGGGTTTAACTTCTGACTGACCTCCCAAGGTACGCTGTTCAAGTAACCTCAAGAAGTGATCTCTTGCAGACTTAGCGCGAGAGAAAACACCAAACATACTCGCCCCATCGCCTTCTACTATGACTTGCCTCATAAAAGACAACCGATCAGTAAAAAGGTCGAGCGTTGCTAACGTCGCTTCTTTGTTAGCCAAAAATACATCACGCCACATAACCGGATCACTCGATGCAATCCGAGTAAAATCACGAAAACCGCCCGCCGCAAATTTAAAGACATCTTGGCTTTTTTCACTGTTCGCAAGCGTATCAACCAAAGTATATGCCAATAAATGAGGTAAATGACTGGATGACGCCAACACATGGTCGTGATGCTCAACATCCATGCCCACGACATCTGAGCCAACCGCTTCCCATAACTTATAAAGCCTGTCCAATAGAACGGGGTCGCTCTCTGGTAACGGAGTTACAATGGCCATATGACGTTCAAATAGATGAGGATTGGCCGCCAATACACCACTTTTCTCGGCACCGGCAATCGGGTGACCAGGGATAAAATTAGCGGGAGCATAACCAAATACCTTTTTAGCCGCCTCAACGACACTCCCTTTCGTTGAGCCTACGTCCGTAATCAAGGTGTCCGGACGAATAAAAGCATGTATTTCTTTTAACACGGAGGCCATTGCGCGCACTGGCGTCGCCAATACAATCACATCCATTTGGGCAATGGTTTCTTGATCCAACTGCGCAGCATAATCAATAACGCCCGTTGAAATACCAAGCGTCAACTCTGCGTCTCTTCTGTCAGCGCCAAACAGGGTAGCCACACCCTTATTTTTAAGCGCCTTCGCAAAAGAGCCACCGATCATACCTAAACCGATAATTAATACATTTCCAAAATGCTCAGACACTTTCTCGTCTTGCATGCAACAACCTATTTTAAATTGAGGCAGCCAAAGCATTTTCTATTGCATCAACCACCAATAACGTCTTTTTTTACAATACCGCGACCGGGTATGAACCAAGCACTTTCACTTCCGAAGCACGCTCTCGAAGCTCACTTATTACCGCTTTACAAGACGCGTCCGAATAATGCCCTACGCAATCGATATAAAAAATATACCCCCATTTGCTGATCAATGAAGGGCGAGTTTCTAGCCGCGTCATATCGACACGATGACGCTCAAACGCTTCCAATAAACGATACAATGCGCCCGGCTCATTTTTAGCACTGATTAGCAAAGAGGTTTTATCGCTGCCACTCGCTGGCACATCTTGATTCCCAATAATCAAGAATCGAGTCGTATTCTCAGGGTGATCCTCGATATTAGAAGATTCTTTCTGCAACCCATATAGCTCACATGCTATTTCACCCGCAATCGCAGCAACAGCCTTGCCGTTACGCCCAGCCTCTGAAACAAGACGAGCAGCCTCTGCATTAGAACTCACAGAAACACGCTCCACGTGAGGCCAATAGCGATCCAACCACGCTCGACACTGAGCCAAAGCCTGCTGATGAGAATAAATGTGCGTAACATCTTCCGCGTTAATATTAGGACTAATCAACAAGTGATGATGAATACGCTCCTCAACCTCACCGCAAATTTTCAGGTGCGATGAACGAAAACTATCCAACGTGTGATTTACAACACCTTCCGTAGAATTCTCTACAGGCACAACACCGTAGTTTGCCGCGCCAGACTCAACTTCACGAAACACCTCATCAATAGCAGCCATAGGAGCACTTACGATAGATTTACCAAAGTGCTTATGAGCAGCTTGCTGAGTAAATGTCCCTTCAGGCCCTAAAAATGCAATACGCATAGGCTTTTCTAACGCCAAACAAGAAGACATAATTTGGCGAAATACTTTCGCCATTTCTTCGTTCCCCAGCGGACCCTCGTTGCGCTCCATAACGCGCCGCAGAACCTGCGCTTCACGCTCGGGGCGATAAAAGACAACGCCCTCTTCACCTTGCTCTGCAACCTTAACATCAGCAACTTTTTGCGCGCACAACGCTCTTTCATTGATAAGTTGCTGAATTTTCTGATCTATCTCATCAATTCGGTCTCTCAGACCAGGAAGCGTATCTGGCAACATCTTTTTATCAAGCATGCTTAAGCTCCGTAACGAGACTCAAAATCTCGCATAAATTCAATAAGCGCCTCAACACCTTCGACAGGCATTGCATTATAAATACTCGCTCGCATACCACCTACAGAACGATGTCCAGCCAATGTCCTCAAACCCGCCGCCTCAGACTCCGCCAAGAACGTCTGCTCAAGAGATTCATCCGCTAACACAAACGGCACATTCATACGTGAGCGATAGGCTACATCGATGGGGTTGCTATACAACTTACTACCATCAATCGCTTTATAAAGGCGTGCCGCTTTTTGCTCATTCACTTTCTCAATAGCTTCTACGCCACCCAACGCTTCCAACCACTCAAACACGAGATCAGCAAGATAAATCGCGAATGTTGGCGGCGTATTTATCATAGAGTTATTTTTGGCAAGGTTTGCAAACGACCAAGTAGAAGGAAGGGCCTCGTTATCAGAACGCTCCAATAGATCTTTGCGGACAATACAGATAACAACCCCTGCCGGCCCTACATTTTTCTGAGCACCCGCGTAAATCATGCCATATTTACTGACATCGATAGAACGAGACAAAATGGTAGATGAAAGGTCTGCAATTATAGGCAAATCCGTTTCAGGCAGATCATCAAATTCAAGACCACCTATCGTTTCATTCGGCGTAATATGAAGGTACGCGGCATTAGGGTCTAGATTGAGCTCCTCCCAACTAGGTACCGTCGTATAATTTTGTTCTTTAGTAGAGCCAGAGACGATGACATCTGCATACTTCTTCGCTTCTTTAATCGCCTTAGCAGACCAAGCACCAGTATCCAAATAACAAACGGTTTTATGATCTGTCACAAAGTTTGCCGGAATTTGTGCAAACAGAGTAGAAGCGCCACCCTGCACAAACAGAATTTCATAATTATCTGGAATATCGAGCAGACGAGTTAAACGTGCTTTGGCGGATTCCAAAATGGAAGTAAATTCACTACTTCTGTGACTCATTTCCATCACAGAAACACCTGCTCCGTGCCAATTTAACAACTCTGCTTGCGCCTTTTTCAATACAGCTTCCGGCAGCGCTGCAGGACCAGAACAAAAATTAAAAGAACGACTCATTCCGCCAATATCCCCATCATCTCACTTACTTAATAAAATCATCCGCCATCACTCAACAAGCAACATCGAACTAAGTAACACTTTTCCAATATCCAACATAAAAGAGGCGCACAATGTGCGCCATCTTTATTTACTCTTCGCCTTCACTGTCGGGCGCTTCGTCCGTTTTTTCAGCCTCTGGTGCATCAGGCGTTGTAGCCTGTTCCTCACCCCGCTCTTCAGACTCAGCATCTTCGCCAGCATCGTCATCTTCATCGACAACACGCTCAACACCAACAAGATGCTCATCATTCATCAATCGAATCAAAGTCACACCCTGAGTATTTCGACCTTGGCAAGAAACCTCAGACGCTCTCGTACGAACAAGAGTCCCCTGATCAGAAATCAGCATGATTTCATCTGTATCCTCGACCTGCGTCGCCCCAACAACTGGACCATTACGCTCGGAAACCTGAATACCAATGACACCTTGTCCACCTCGACCATACACTGGAAAGTCTTCGGTCAATGTACGCTTACCAAACCCATTCTCACAAGCGAATAGAACAGAACAACCTTCTTGCGGAACGATAAGTGAAACCACCTTATACTCATCCGCTAAACGGATACCACGAACACCGGCCGCAGTACGACCCATTGCCCTAACATCACTCTCCTTAAATCGGATCGTTTTGCCGGAACTGGACACAAGCATAATGTCATTTTCGCCTGACGTTTGCGCCACACCCACAAGCTCATCATTCTCATCGAGACTTAAAGCGATCAAGCCTGTTGAACGTGGGCGAGCAAAGTACTCAACAGCAGTCTTCTTCACAGTACCATTCGCTGTCGCCATGAAAATATACGAATCTTCCATTTCATCGTTAAGCGGAAGCAAAGCAGAGATATGCTCCCCTTCTGCTAATGGCAACAAGTTTACAATCGGACGACCTTTAGCAGTACGGCTCGCTACAGGAATCTCAAACACGCGCAGCCAATAGACTTTACCAAAGTTACTGAACAACATAACCGTATCATGGCTACTAGTGACCAAAAGGTGACTAATATGATCTTCGTCTTTCATGGTTGCAGAGGACTTTCCTCGTCCGCCGCGACGCTGAGCCTTGTACTCTTCAAGTGGCTGAGACTTCGCATAACCTGTATCCGAAATAGTCACAACCATTGGCGCTTCATCAATAAGATCTGCAATGGTTAGGTCTTGACGAGAAGTGAGAATTTCAGTCAAGCGCTCGTCACCAAACTGGTCTCGAACAGCCTCCAACTCCTCACAAATAACTTCCATCAAGCGCGTTGGATTACCTAATATTTCCAATAACTCAGCGATAACAGCAATGAGATCTTTGTACTCAGAAAGTAACTTCTCATGCTCCAATCCAGTTAGACGGTGTAAACGTAGGTCCAGTATAGCTTGCGCCTGATCAGGAGATAGGCGATACGCGCCATTATTAAAGCCAAACTGAGGATCTAAGTCATCAGGGCGACAAGCATCTGCGCCAGCCCTTTCCAACATAGCCATCACGTCACCTGGCTGCCACGATTCAGCGATCAACTTCTCACGCGCCTCTGCAGAAGACGGTGAAGTACGAATCAGCTCAATTACGCGATCAATATTAGCAAGCGCAACGGCTAAACCTTCGAGTATATGACCACGCTCACGCGCTTTACGAAGCTCAAAGATAGTACGTCGAGTTACTACTTCGCGACGGTGGCGTACAAAGCACTCAAGGATTTGCTTAAGATTAAGCAACTCAGGACGCCCATCAACCAAGGCAACCATGTTAATACCAAACACAGACTGCAACTGAGTTTGGGTAAAGATATTGTTCACAACGACATCAGGGTTTTCACCGCGACGAAGCTCGATCACAATACGCATACCGTCTTTGTCAGACTCGTCACGCAGTTCACTGATGCCTTCAAGCTTTTTCTCTTTTACAAGCTCAGCGATTTTTTCAATAACTTTTGCTTTGTTCAGCTGATATGGAATCTCAGTAAAGACAATCGCCTGTCGGTTGCCTTTTTCCATATCTTCAACATGATGACGAGCACGCATATAGATGCGACCACGCCCTGTTTTATAAGCTTCAACAATACCTGCGCGACCATTAATGAACGCACCTGTAGGGAAATCAGGACCAGGAATAAACTCCATCAGCTCATCGATCTCAATCTCAGGACGATCGATCAAAGCCAAACAACCATTAATAACTTCAGTAAGGTTATGAGGAGGGATATTGGTCGCCATACCCACAGCGATACCAGCAGAACCGTTTACCAATAAGCCAGGGATTCGTGCAGGAAGCACCTCCGGCATGGTTTCCGATTCATCATAGTTAGGAACAAAGTCAACGGTCTCTTTCTCTAAATCCATCAATAAGTGATGAGAGATTTTGTCCATTCTTATTTCGGTATAACGCATTGCTGCAGCGCTATCACCATCGACAGAACCGAAGTTACCCTGACCATCTACTAAGGTGTAACGCATTGAGAAAGGCTGGGCCATACGGACAATTGTCTCGTAAACCGCGGAATCACCATGCGGGTGATATTTACCTATTACGTCACCAACAATACGAGCAGACTTTTTGTAGGGTTTATTCCAATCATTTTTTAATTCGTTCATCGCATACAAAACACGGCGATGCACTGGTTTCAAACCATCACGCACGTCGGGGAGAGCTCGCCCAACGATAACACTCATTGCGTAATCAAGGTACGAACCTTTTAATTCGTTTTCTATACTGACAGGAATGATTTCTTTGGCTAATTCACCCATAGGTACAACCGATCCTTATGCCTGAAGTCGAAATGACTTCCTACTATCTTTTTATAAGCGCGAAATTATATCACAACCATTTGTGGAACACCCATATTTTGCCAACACGTTTCGTCGGCACACAACAAAATCAGCTCTAATTGACGCAAACTATGACTAAACCGTGACAAGCCTTTGTTTTTTTGTAGTCATTGCATCCTAAGTCGTTATAATGCCGAAAGTTAATAAGAAATTTTTTTCATCTGTAAGCACCTCTCAAGCGTAAAAAGCCTACAGAGCCGTTAGATTTTATGCAGGATATAACAATGACTGAACACCACACATCAAGCCTGAACGTTGACCAAGAAGAGATTGCCAAGTTTGAAGCGCTCGCAAGCAAATGGTGGGACAAGAACAGCGAATTTAAACCACTGCATGAAATCAATCCTCTTCGCGTCAACTACATAAACGAACGCAGTCCGCTAGATGGCAAAAAAGTCATCGATGTTGGTTGTGGTGGCGGTATTCTTTCTGAATCCATGGCACTCATGGGAGCGAACGTTAGAGGCATAGATATGGGTGAAGCCCCGTTGGGCGTTGCCTCTTTGCACGCAAAAGAAAGTGGTGTCGATGTCGCCTACGAACAAATAACAGCGGAAGAAATCGCCGAGCGAGACAGCGAACAATACGACATTGTTACCTGCCTTGAAATGCTAGAACATGTTCCTGACCCGGCATCTGTCATAAAAGCATGCATGAAGCTTTGTAAACCGGGTGGTCACGTTTATTTCTCGACAATAAACCGCAATCCAAAAGCCTATCTTTTTGCCATTGTAGGCGCAGAATACATTCTTGGCTTGCTTCCTAAAGGAACTCACGACTATGCTAAGTTTATACAGCCAGCAGAACTCAACAATTTTTCACGTAACGCTGGGCTAGACGTTCAACACATGACAGGCTTAACGTACAACCCACTCACCAAAGTATATAAATTAAATGACCGCGACGTTTCAGTTAACTACATGATGCACACACAGAAGCCTCATTCTTAACAACACGAGAAGCCACCAGCAGCATCTATACTGAACGACAGCGAATGGAGGTAACATATGCTAGATTACGAAGCCCCTAAAGCGCTATTAGAAGGCAAAACCGTACTCGTTACTGGTGCTGGAGACGGCATAGGAAAGGAAGCAGCTTTACAGTATGCAGCACATGGTGCAACCGTAATTTTACTCGGCCGCACCCCTAAAAAGCTTGAAGACGTTTACGACTTAATTGAAGAACAAGGCTATCCACAACCCGCCATTGTGCCCATCAACCTTGAGAATGCCAATGAGCACGACTATCAAGAGCTTGCCAACACGCTGTCAACTGAATTCCCTCAACTAGACGGCCTGCTATTGAACGCAAGCGTTTTAGGCACACGAACCCCGCTTTCCGACTATGACTCCGAAACATTTGAGCAAGTAATGAAAGTGAACGTGAACAGTCAATTCATGCTCACGCAATCACTCATCCCACTTTTGAGAAACTCCAACAGTGCATCCATCATTTTCACAACCTCCACTGTCGGCAGAAAAGCACGCGCATTTTGGGGAGCTTACTCTATTTCAAAATTCGCAACAGAAGCAATGATGCAGCTTTTTTCAGAAGAGCTTGCTCAAACCAGTAATATTCGTGTCAATGCAATAAACCCTGGCGCCACTCGAACAAACATGAGAGCATGCGCCTACCCAGCGGAAGACCCGCAAACACTCAAATCCCCCGAAGAGCTGATGCCGCTCTATTTATACTTAATGGGGAAAGATAGCGAAAGCACCAATGGCTGCTCAGTGGACGCACAGCCGAAAAATTAGACTAAAAACGGCACACAAGAGCCATGGCATCGAAATACCCAAGCCAATAAAAACAAAAAAAGAGCGTGAATCGCTCTTTTTTTGTTTTTATATCAGAAGAGGCCTTTTTAAGAAAGACCTCTCACTCTAACTATATAGCCACCAGCTATTAGCCACCAATAAGCTGCTCTAACTTCTCTTCATCACTCATCTCCGCCCTATCTTGCGGCGACTCATCCGCAGCTTGATTAGACGTCGCAGGCTTCGTCCCGATTACACGATTACCAGGTGTCACTTCAGAGAACTCACCAACGTCAGGAGCCAATGATTCAGTCTCGTCAGGTTGAGGATTTAACGCCTGCTGATCCTCCTGCAGCTTTTGCAGTTGATCTCCAAAAATTCCGACCTCCGGCATCATGCTCAAACGTTTTTCCTGTATTTCTTCAGGAATATTCCCTGTAAACAGAACCGTAAAGGGAGCCTCTCGGGTACGACGGTTTACCTCATCGTATATTTCCTGCTCCTTTTTGGCCAACTGCACCTCTTCAATATAGGAGCGAGAAGTCGAACCAGAAGACACGATAACGTTAGGCCCCAATTCAAGCTTTGGTTTTTCCGCTGGAATAACCTCTACCTCCAAAGGAGAACTCGTGACCACTTGATGAGTACCGCGATACACATGATCGCCATAAATAATATCCACCGGCTTTTGCTCGACTCTTTGAGCTTGCACACAAAAAGGCAGTAGTAACGATACTATTAGCAGATATTTCATTTTTCACTCACTCAAGCTCAACCTAATGGACACTATAGAAAATACTACCCACAAAAAAAAGGAGGCACAGCCTCCTTTTACAAAAAATATCAGGTTAGAACACGAAACTCTAACAACGAGAGTCTATGCCTACCAAGTGAATACTTAGAGAGTGTGAACGTCAAACTCAACAAGAGGATTAACATCCTCTTCGTAATCCACACCGTCTAAACCAAATCCAAACAGCTTTAAGAATTCATCTTTATAAAGCTGATAATCCGTTTCGGCAAATAAGTTTTCATCATTAATCTGTGCCCAAAGGTCTCGACAAGCTTGCTGAACATCTTCACGCAACTCCCAGTCATCCACACGCAAACGGTTCTTGTCATCAGTCAACTCAGACGGCGTATTGTCATTGTATAAGCGCTCAGCAAACAAACGATATACCTGTTCCATACAACCTTCATGCAAGCCTTTCTCACGCATCACCTTGAAAACCATAGCAAGATACAAAGGCATAACAGGAATAGCTGAAGACGCTTGCGTAACAACAGATTTTAACACCGCAACATTCGCACCGCCCGACAAAGACACCAACTTAGAATCAATTTCGTGTGCAGCACGATCCAAATCCTCTTTCGCCTTACCAAGTGCACCGTGCCAATAAATAGGCCACGTAATGTCAGAACCGATGTAAGAATAAGCAACCGTTCTAACACCATCAGCCAACACACCAGCCTCTTGCAGCGCTGACATCCAAAGTTCCCAGTCTTGACCACCCATAACGGTTGTTGTTGCCGCAACTTCTTCTTCGGTTGCAGGTTCAATTTCCGCGTCAATAATCACATCGCGATTAGTATCGATAGCAGTCGAGCGGTAAGTTTCGCCGATTGGCTTCAATACAGAGCGAACCACTTCTCCTGTATCTGGCAATTTACGCACTGGAGATGCCAGCGAGTAGACAACCATATCAATTTGCCCTAAGTCTTCTTTGATCAGCTCAATGACTTTTTCACGCGCCTCGTTAGAAAACGCATCGCCATTAATGCTTTTAGAATATAGACCTTCTTCCTTTGCAAACTTATCGAAAGCCGCTGCATTATACCAACCAGCAGTACCCGACTTTCTCTCTGTCCCAGGCTTTTCAAAGAACACACCAATTGTCGCAGCACCACTACCAAATGCAGCAGCAATGCGAGAAGACAAGCCATAACCACTAGAGGAGCCAATAACCAACACGCGCTTAGGGCCGTTTTCGATCGCCCCCTTCGCCTTAGTCATTTCAATTTGCTCTTTAACGTTTTTCTCACAACCAACTGGGTGGGTTGTAGTACATATAAAACCACGAATCTTTGGTTTGATGATCATAGCTAACTCTCATTACCGTCCGTTATTGTCGCCACCATGCCACTTAATCTAGGCAAAGGGACATGAAAATTGGCGCTATGATACAATATGGCTTTTAAAAAGTCCTCTTTACAAATCAATTTGGAAGTCTATCCACAGTGAATACTCCCCTTCATGTTTTAATCATCGGTTACGTTTGGCCTGAACCAAACTCCTCTGCAGCGGGCTACCGAATGCTTCAATTAATACAAAGCTTTCGAAAAAGTGAATGGAAAGTATCGTTTGCAACACCCGCTCAGCCGACCGAACATATGACGGATTTAAGCACCCATCAAGTCACTTGCCATAGCATCCAAGTGAACGACGACACCTTTAATCAATTCATTGCGGACGCTAACGCCGACATCGTTGTCTTTGACCGCTTTATGATGGAAGAGCAATTTGGTTGGCGAGTAGAAAAACACTCTCCAAACAGCTTACGCGCCCTCAATACAGAGGACTTGCACTCACTTCGAGAAGCACGCCACAACGCGATAAAACAAAACAGTACATTCAACATTGAAGACATGCACAGTGACATTGGTATAAGAGAAATCGCCGCAATACACCGCAGTGATTTGACACTCATGGTCTCAGAGCACGAATGCAAGATATTACAAGAACACTTTCATGTCCCTGCGTCACACGTTATGCACTTACCCTTTATGACACACTCACTGTCAGAAGAGGAAAAAGCGTTGCGCCCATCATTCGAAAATCGACAACATTTAATTTGGATAGGCAACTTTCGCCATGCGCCAAATTGGGACGCCGTCCTACAGCTAAAGCAGACATTTTGGCCAGCCATTAGAAAGAAGCTAAAAGAAAACGGACTCAGTGACGTCGAGCTGCATATCTATGGCGCATACCCCCCACCAAAAGCCACACAACTACACAACGAAAAAGAGCGCTTTTTGATCAAAGGCTGGGCAGAAAACGTGACTGACGTGATGCAGAACGCAAAACTCTGCGTCGCCCCTATTCGCTTTGGGGCTGGCATTAAAGGCAAACTCTACGACGCCATGCTCTGCGGCACACCAAGCATAACATCACCCATTGGCGCTGAATCAATGCATGGCTCACTACCATGGAACGGTATCATAACAAGCGACATCGAGGAGTTTGCATCGGCAACCGCGTCACTGTACCAAGACCAAGAAAGCTGGAACCTAATGCAGAAAAATGGAGATCGAATCATTGAAGAAAAATATGAAATTAACCACTGGGAACCCAGCCTGATAAAACGACTCAAACTGCAACTCAGTCTAAAAGAGCCACTTAGGAACGCCCATTTTCTAGGAAAGATGATGAGACATCACAGCATGAAGAGCACGCAATACATGTCGCAGTGGATCACACTCAAAAATAACCCAACAAACGACTAATAAAGAGAAATAAACACAGGCGAGAAAAAGCAAAGACACTTAATTTGCTACAAAAGCACTCGCCTGCTCCCTCTCCTTAACCAACTCAAGCACCTCTTGCTGCTCCCGCCCAGTCATCCGCCCCCATGTCGCTATCTCCATGCCAGTGCGATAACAACCAACACAGACATCATCATCATTAAGAAAGCACACGTTCACACAAGGAGAAAGCTGACGATCTTGCTCTAATTTACTCACAGTTAATGTATCCAAACTTTTTGAATGTTTAAAAATAAAAGGGCCTTGCTACTACATCTATAAACCGTAGTCCCAAGACCCTAATACGCTTACCATGCAAACATTACATGCAGCGGCGACCACTTCTTTTTGCTAACTCAGTGGCATTACTTCAGCAACACTCACTCAATCTAATATTCAGCGTTATGGAAAACACGTTGAACATCATCCAGATCATTCAATAAATCAAGAAAGCGCTCAAACTGCTCAACCGTTTCACCTGAAATTTCAGTCGTCACCTGAGGCACAAATTGAATTTCGTCCACGTCAAACTCAACACCAGGATACGCCTCTAAGATCGCCGCACGCGCTTTACCGTATTCATTGTTTGGTGTAAAGACGGTTGCTTTGCCCTCTTCAAGCTCAATGTCAGTGACATCAACATCCGCCATCATCAAGGCTTCCAACACCGCTTCTTCGTCTTCTGCAGAGAACACAAAAATAGCAGAATGATCAAACATGTGAGAAACACTACCCTGCGTCCCTATCTTGCTTTTGACCTTATTGAAACAGGTTCTTACATCACCAAAAGTACGATTAGGGTTGTCCGACAAACAGTCCACGATCACCATTGTATTGCCAGGACCAAAGCCTTCATAGCGAGCAGTATCAAAGTCTTCCCCACCGCCGCCTTGCGCTTTATCGAGTGCTTTATCGATAACATGACCTGGTACTTGGTCTTTTTTTGCACGATCGATCAAACTGCGTAGAGCTAGGTTACCGTTTGGATCACCACCACCAGATTTAGCACAAACGTAAATTTCGCGTCCGTATTTACTGTAGACTTTTGCTTTCTGATCCGATGTTTTCGCCATCGACTCTTTACGGTTTTGATAGGCTCTGCCCATTACTCATTCCTATTCTTTGACGTTCTAAAACCCAAATTTTAACCTGAGTCGATGGTTTATGGGAAGGCGCGATGCCAACCAGAGCAAAATTACAGGGACTCATCCATGATTTCTTTAATGACATCCGCCAAGATAGAAATCGCATTTGACACATCTTCCTCTGATACGCGAGCAAAACTGAGGCGCAAATAACCATCACTTAATTCGGACGCATTCGCGAAAAAAGGCAAACCAGGCAACACCAATACTTTTCGCTCCAGCGCCTGACGCAAAACTCGATCAGAAAAGACGCCACTTGGCAGTTTTACCCAAAAAAACATGCCGCCTGCTGGAAGCGAATAACTCACCAACCCAGATAGATTAACGTCTATTGCTCGCGCCATTGCGTCCCTTTTTTGCGCATACACTCTTCTCAATTTTTTAATATGCTCAGGATAAGCGCCAGAAACAAGGTATTCTGAAATCATAAGTTGGCCGAGACGGTTTGTATGTAGATCTGCTGCCTGCTTAATCTTAACCAAATAAGGAACCAACGCTTCGCAAGAGACAACATAACCCGTTCGCATTCCAGGCCACAATACCTTAGAAAAACTCCCCATGTAGACCCAAGGCGCTGTCTCTAAATAATGCGTAATAGGAGTTCGATCAACATCCTCATAACATAAGTCGAAATATGGATCGTCCTCGATAAGCAATACCCCCTTCTCATCCAACAACGCTGCAATCTCAACACGACGACGCTTGCTATAACAATGACCTGCAGGGTTTTGAAAGTTCGGAATTAAGTAGACTGCCTTTGGCTGATATTCTTCAATAGCACGACGCAACGCATCGGGCACCAGTCCAAACTCATCTGATCGAACGTCTTTTATTTGGGCACCTTGCAGCTCAAATACCTGAATTGCGGCAAGATAGGTGGGTTGTTCAGTCAAAATAATGGAGTTTTCGTCGAGAACAATACGACTAACAAGATCCAACGCCTGCTGAGAGCCATTTGTCACAAGTACTTGGTTATCCTCAACAGCCACACCTCTTTCCTTCACAATCTCAGCGATTTGGTGACGTAGCCGCCCCTCACCTTCAGAAGGGCCATATTGCTGACTCACTTCCAACGCCTCGATCGCAGGATAAGACGGCATATATTTTTCGTCAGGTAATCCTCCGGCTAACGAAAGAATATCTGGTTGTTGAGAATAATGAAGTAACTCTCGCACAAGCGAGCTTTCCATTTTTTGTGCTTTGGGAGTAAGGAGTTTCGAAAGCATTATAGGGCGGCCTTTTTTAAATCTTAAATTTTCGTGTTGGTGATAAAAAATTTAAGAGATAACAAAAAGAAGCAACAGGCACAGTAATCGAAAAATCACACCATACAGTCTAGTCGCTATTCCGTTTAACGCGCTTTTCCCTTTAACGCACTTTATTGGTTAGCAGTATGAATAAGCCTGTCTTTTTCATCCCATAGTACGTTAACCCATTTTTGGAAGCTGGCCTTATATTGCTCGTCAGTTTGATAATCGCCAATCAAGCTTTCATCGACCGTAATTTCCCGAACATAGACTTTCACAGCCTTAACCCGACCACCCAAATAATCGACAAAGCTTGGAACACCTTCTGGGTAGACAATCGTAATATCCAAGAGTTTATGAATTCTTCCCCCCATAGCACTCAAAGCGAAAGACAATCCACCCGCTTTAGGTCTCAAGAGGTGTGAGTAAGGGCTTTTTTGTTTCGCGTACTTTTGGCGAGTAAAGCGAGTCCCTTCAAGAAAGTTCATAATTGCCACTGGCGAATCTTTAAATTTTTCACACGCTTTACGCGTCACTTCGATGTCCTTTCCCCGTAAATGAGGATGCTTAGTTAGCATTGTCTTACTAAAACGGCGCATAAAAGGAAAATCTAAAGCCCACCAAACGAGACCAATAAAAGGAACCCAAATAAGCTCTTTCTTTAAAAAGAATTTTATAAATGGAATGCGGCGGTTGAAGACTCGCTGCAATACAAGAATATCAACCCAAGATTGATGGTTTGCCACAAGCATATACCAATCATTTTCCTTGAGTTCCCTAACGCCATTAACCTCAATTTCTCCGGCACTTGTACTCTTCTGGACAAGGTTGTTCACCGAAATCCAGAACGACGCAATGGCATTTAACGAACGATTAGACGCTTTTCGAATAAATAAAAGAGGAACACAGAGCTTAATAAGCCCCAACAGCATGACAGGAAGGAAACAAAGCAGTGTATTGAAAGCCAGAGCGGCGGCACTCAATACAACAACACAAACAGTTTTAATCATTATAATTATTCTCTATATCTTTTCTGATATGATAATAACAAAATAACATAACAAGAAAAACGCTTTATGGTAAAACCATCGCATGATCAACTGGGCTCATAAAAAGTCCAATTTTTCATGCATCTACTTTCCCTGTGTAAAACAAGGCTATTGCCATTTTCAAAAGGTAAGGCTTAAAAATATCCTCCAACTCAGATCGAAGTAACAAAGACAATAGAAAAGGCATCGCGATACAAATAGGAACCCATGCCCCCACCACAACACTTAGAGGCCCCACAAAAAGCGCACTGATCAACCCAAGAACAACAAGCACCTTTATTACAGCAGTCCGACTTTTTAATATTCCAGAATCAATCAATGTATGAAAAACCGCTCTACGTCGCGTCTTCTTATCTAGCCTGCGAATCAAATCAACGTTGTGGAATTGTAGTGGAACCATAGAAACAACCGATAATACGTTACTTAATTTAGGGACGCGGATTATAAATTAACCACCAAAACTGTTCAACTTTTAACCATATCAACTTAAGATAGCTCTCTTTCCATTTACATTCCTCATTATTTACACCGAAAAAATGGTGTGAATTCGCAAAAAATGTATAGTAAGCAAAGGGTTCTTATAAAAACGGATGATGACGAGAGCCATCGAAAAGAAAGAAGAGAATTCTAGTAAAGAGCTCTATTTCTGTTAATGAGAAGTTGGCTCACGCCATTTAGTTTGAGGTTAAGTACGCTCTTTATGCGATTTTCACGAAACTTCCAGATAAGACACAAATTATTTGCCGTGTTTGTCTTGAGTAACATTCTACTTATTGTATCCATGTGGCAAGTGTTTCAATGGAGCTTCGACCGAGGCTTTGTCTCTTATGCCACGGAAAGAGATCGCGACTTCCTTGAACAAATGGCCAATAGAACCGCCAACTTATATGTTTATTACGATGATTGGTACTTTCTTGCACAAGAAAGCCGACTTGAAGATCGCTGGCAAAAGCAAAAACTGGAAAACCTAAGAGACTTGATACCGCCACCAAGTACGCCTAATTTGGATTTGATCTACCCATCTCAATATTATCGACAACGGTTTTTGTTATACGATCAAAAAAAGGCGCCTATTATCGGCCATGTCCCCTATACCAAAGCGGAAACACACCCAGTGGTAGTGGAAGGCAAAACCGTTGGCTATGTTGGCTTACGATCGATGCGTGATTTGGTTCAAGATAGAACGCTGAGCTTTGTTCGCCAACAAGGAGAAGCATTTTTATTGATCTCGGCCTTCATGCTCATCATTGCCGCCGTTTTGACATGGCCACTTGCTCAATGGTTAAGCAAACCAATCAGTACATTACGTGCGGCCGCTAAACGCTTATCTGCTGGACAGTTCGACACGCGCATCCAAATTCGAGGAACTGACGAGCTTGCCGACTTAGGGCGAGATTTCAACCACCTCGCCTCTACCCTTGACCACATGCGTGACGCTCGTAGAAAATGGGTCGCGGATACCGCTCATGAATTACGAACACCTGTCGCGATTCTTCGAGGTGAAATTGAGGCAATGCAAGACGGTATTATCAAGGTATCACCGGATTCTCTCGCGTCATTGCAGCATGAGACCATTCACATCGCAAGATTGATTGACGACCTGAACCAACTATCAATGCACGACATGGGCAGTCTCAGCTATCAAATGGAAGACTCGGATTTAGAGCACTTATTAGAGCAAGCCGTGAACTCAATGCTCTTACAACTTGATGAGGCAAATATAAACGTTAAGTTGAACAACGAGTGTAAATCTCCGATTATGGTATGTGGCGATACTGACCGTCTACATCAGTTATTCACAAATTTAATGAACAACTCGCTTAAATACACGAATGCGCCAGGCGAGATAAAAATCACCTTAAAGAAACAAAACAAGAAAGCCGTTGTCCTTTTAGAGGATACACCTCCAGGTGTATCGGATGAGGACCTGACAAAAATATTTGATCAATTTTTCAGAGTAGAAAACTCAAGAAACCGAGCAACAGGTGGACGAGGCCTAGGCTTGGCAATATGCACCAGCATTATTGAAGGTCATCAAGGGTCTATCGAGGCTTACCATGCACCAACGGGTGGATTGGGTATACGCGTTGAACTACCTTTAACTAATTAATGGATATTTGGAATCGCATTATGAGTAAAGTACTAATTGTCGAAGATGAACCAAAATTAGCAGAATTAATGAGTGCCTACCTAGAACAGGCAGGTTATGAGCATCACCACCTAGAACGCGGTGATATCGTCGTAGACTATGTAAAAAGCAACCAAGTTGACCTAATTCTACTTGACCTTATGTTACCAGGCCTAGACGGAATTGAAGTGTGTAAACAGGTACGTCAGTTCAGCGGCATCCCTATTATTATGGTGACGGCTAAAGCAGAAGAAATCGATCGCCTAATCGGCCTTGAAATGGGAGCGGATGATTACGTATGTAAACCATTTAGCCCTCGTGAAGTAGTGGCACGCGTTAAAGCGAACCTGCGCCGTGTAGAGCTTGATCATATTGAATCTCCTAAAACAGACGGCTTTGACCTAGATGCAGATCGTTTACGAGCGACCTACAAAGGCGAACTGATCGACCTAACAACAGTAGAGTTCCAGTTATTGCAACTTTTGATCAAAGAGCCAGGTCGAGTATTTGGTCGTGACTTGATTATGAAAAGCATCTACTCAGATAGCCGCGTCGTTAGTGACCGAACCATTGATAGCCACATCAAAAAGCTGCGGAAGAAGATCTCAGCAGTCGCACCGGAGCTTAATGTAATCCACTCGGTATACGGTGCAGGATACCGCTTCGAAAACAACGACTAGTTAGATACGGAAACAAAGAAAAACATACGCTTATTGACCTCTTAGGAGGTCATGAGGGTAACCTAGTGAACGACGGCCAAATGGCCATAATAGATAAGCGAGATTATAAGGGAGGGTAAATTGTCAGATTTTTTAAGCACAATAGCGTTCTCTTTCTCTATTACTGCGCCGATCTTTCTGATCATGATCCTTGGCATCGTTCTCTTTCGGCTGCGCGTTATCAATGACAACTTCAATGATGTTTCGTCTAAGCTCGTTTTTAATATTACGCTGCCCGCTTTACTCTTTATCAATATCTCTAAGACACCCATCAGTGCCGCAACCAACTATTCATTAGTTTTGTACGGCATTGTCGCTACTGTAGTGTGTTATCTCTTCCTAGAAGTTATCTCCAGCTACATCGTACCCAAAAAAGAAGATCGCGGTGTTTTCATTCAAGGCGCTTTTCGTTCTAACATGGGTATTATTGGGCTAGCCTATTGTCTAAACGCCTATGGAGAAGAGGTTTTCTCCGTCGCGTCTATCTACCTTGGGGGCGTCACGATTCTTTATAATATTTTGTCTGTGATTTGCCTGAACCGATCATTGAGCGCCAACAAAAGTTTGAAAAAAACCGTACTGGCTATTTTTAAAAACCCGCTCATTATCGCCATCGTAACAGCTCTTGTATTCTCTAAACTGAATTTACACTTGCCGAACACCATCTACAAAGTTGGCAACTACTTCGCCCAAATGACACTACCGTTAGCATTATTATGCGCAGGCGCGACCCTTAATTTTGGAGAAATGAAACGAGGCATACGCATAGCAGCCTACGCTTCGATAGGGAAACTAATACTCGTGCCTTTCTTTATTACATTAGGTGCCATACTGCTAGGATTTAGAGGTATGGAATTGGGTGCAATATGCCTTCTCTCTTCTGCCCCAGCAGCATCCGCCAGCTACATCATGGTTAGAGCGGTCGGTGGCAATGCCCCGCTTGCCGCCAATATAATTGCAATAACAACACTTGCCTCAATCTTTTCTACCAGTGTTGGTATTACCATTCTCAAGACACTCTCTCTTATCTAATCTCTCTTCTATTTAAGCTCTATTTTATAAAACTCTATCCTATATAAGCGCTCCCCAAACTTAATAAGTAACGTCTACGTCACTTTGCTTTTTTAAAGCAGTCCAGAACACCTACATGAAGCCTTTGCACGACAACCACATCCTCCAATACAGTGTTTAAAAGGGACTCAAAATATTCATTTACAACACATAAACTCCGCCTCCTCTCCTATTTTTGCCCGCCGCAGTGTCACTCGTGACCATGCATGCAGACCTCCCCATAAAATAATTATAAATAAAAAGAGTTTTTTAATGAGAACTACTTGCATTTAGATGCATATAGGTATTTAATGATAACCATTATCAAATGATGGCTAATTAAGAGGCTCTCGATGCAAATTTCTATACATGATCTATTTAACGCAGCAGGCAATGTTCAGGATATCTGGTCCCTGTCTGTTACAGGTCATAGAAATACATTGCACCCAGCGCCGGGCGTTACGCTTTTAGAGCAATCTATCTGCGTGTCACGGAATCTTGAGGTTATAGAAGAAGCAAGGCCGGGCCTATATATATCTTTTTACAGCTCGTGCTCGAAGACGCACGCCGACACATCAAAACAGCACTGTGATTCAGACAACAATGAATGCGTTCAAATTACCTATTTACCAAGAAAAGTAGAAGGCGCTTTCCCGCTCAATATAGATACACATTACCACTTAACTCAGATACACCTGACACCTGAACGCTGTGCCGCTTTAACCGGAGAGCCAGAAGATAAAATAATGTCCTACTTCTTAGAAGCGAGCGATGAGCTTGGGAACAGTACAAACGTCGTCAAATTACCTATAACAGAACAACTTAAGCAAGTGATTCAACCTGTTATAGAAAGAAAGCCGAGCACATCTCGAGCCATATCAATGACAGGAAAAATATATAACATGTTTTTCGAAATCATTGAGCATTTACAAATTGTAAAACATATTAATTCGTGCGGAGACTGCCAAAACAAAGTTCTAAATGGGCAAAATTTGTTAGAAGTGGCTTTTTCGTCCAAACACAGCATTGAAAGAACCGCTCAAACTGTCGGGCTTAATCAAACCGCCTTTGAAGTCGGCTTTTTTTACTTGGTAGGGCAAAGTATTTCTACCTACAAAAAACAGATTCGCATTAAGCAAGCTGCATTAGAGCTAAAAAATGCACCAGATAAAAAAGGTAAAATCGTTACTGATACTGGTCTAAGCATGGAAGAGTTCGAAGAGGCTTTCTTAAAACAGTTTGGCATTTTAAGCCATCATTACGGTCAAATTCATTAGAGAAAACAAGGTACATAAGAATAATGGAACAGTCTCCAATCGCTTTAATTTACGGGACAGACACCAATAACACAGAAGAAATTGGTAAAAAAATTGTCACTCAGTTCGAAGATCTGGGTGTCTCAGTAGAAATGTTTAACATCAAAGACACCGATCCAAGCATTATGGAACAATATGACATGCTTATTTTGGGCATCCCAACTTGGGACTTTGGTGGCATTCAAGCTGACTGGGAAGACCTAGGTGACAACTTAGGCTCACTAAACCTAGCCAACAAAACGATCGCACTTTATGGACTAGGGGATCAATTTGGATACGGAGATTACTTTGTCGACGCTATGGGTTGGTTGTATGAAAAATTAAAACCAACTGGTGCCACTTTCATTGGCGAGTGGTCGACTGAAGGTTACGAATTTGAAGCGTCTCGTGCATGCATTAATGGCAAAGAGACATTTATCGGTCTTGCTGTAGATGAAGACCAACAGTTTGAACTCACTGATGAGCGTGTTGAGCAGTGGGTCATCCAACTTTATGCAGAAAGGAGCGTTGAAGCCGCTTAATCATCCGCTGACTGGCCCCAGCATAGACAGACTCATATTTGGATTACCACTCAATCGCTGCCCCGATTGACCGAATAGTAGATGCTGGGAGGATGAGGCTAACACGTCACTGTATAGAGCACGCCCCACCCCTTTTTCTCTCCTGCTTTGGGGGTGGGGGCGTATTTACTCTCGCTGACAAGCACTTTAAGATAAGCTCCCTTCTTAATAAATATAAGACAACAATGTATATCTCTCTTTCAGATATCTGTATTGCATTAGGGCTTGCCTCTATTTTATATGCGTGGTGGGCCAACATAAGAGCGCGAGAATATGCGCTCAGCTATGTCAAAAAGCACTGCCAATCTTTAGACCTTCAGCTTCTTGACGATACGGTGGCTGGCACCAAATGGCGAATATCATGGAAAAATGGCCAGTTTGGCGTTATTAGACAATATGATTTCGAGTTCACGTCAAACGGAATCGCACGCTACCCTGGTAATGTGATCATGACCCCCTCAAGAAAGATGGACATTTGGCTATCGCCTCATCAAATTTAGAGTTTGTAACATTCATTTAGCCAATTAGATATAATCTCCATACATCTTTTACTAATTCGCTCAGGGTACGATAAAAACACCATAGCAACACACTCATTGGTCTACACCAATAACCAATAACCAATAAGTTATCGCGATAGACTGACACTAGAACGCGCATGGGATAAGAAATAATTGCTATTCATATCAATAAAATGCATTTTTACTAAAATTTAAAAAGTACTGATTGCGCATTCTACTAAAATAGCTCTAAAATAAAATCCATAGAACACAACACAAGATATTGTGCTCTAATTAAAAGACATTCCAATAATAACAAAATGGGTGTTCCTATGATTGCCAATTTAGGTTTTCGCGCGAAGCTATTCTCTCTACTTGGTGGAGCTGTAGTGGGCTTCGTTATTGTCACATTTGTCGCACTGCAAGGGCTAAAAGTTCAAGAAAACGCGTCAGGACAATTTGAGCGCACTACCAAGGTACAAGATGACCTTTCAACGCTCGTAATCAAAATGATGGAACAGTATGAGCGACTTTCTAAACTTGATGGCAGCAGTTATCAAGCCTATCTAGATGATATAAATACAACGACAGAACAATACAAACAGGTTTTGGTGAGCGATATTGATTTGCTTACTGACCCCGCTGCGAAAGACCTTGTCACTACAGTAAGCTCCAACTTTGAAACCTACTCTACTTCCTTAGTGACATTAGTTGAAAAAACCAGTGTCGTTGGTTTTAATGGCTCAAGTGGTTTGAAAGGGACAGTCTCCTCTCTTGGCGAAACAACCACAGAAGAAGTGTCCTTCCTAAGTTTGATTAAGCAAGAGTTCTTACCAGTTAGACAGGCTGAAAAAAACTATATTTTCGAGCCATCTCAAGCAAACCGAGACGAGTTCCAAGCTCGATATGACTCTTTCCACAAGCGAATCGTCAACTTTGGGCTAGAAGAGCGTTTCTCGGAAGTCATCACAAACTACATAGCGGCCATTGATAATTTTGGCCAAGCTCACGATGCTCAGATAAAAGCAGAAGCGGCATTTAATAATGCACGTGAAGCATTTAATACAAGCAGACTTGAATCAACCAACTATTTGAAAGAAGCCGTAGCGAAAGCGCGCGAGAACGCATCTGCAAGCTCTCAACAGGCCAGCATCAGCGTGATTACCGTAAGTATTGTAGTCGCCGTCGCAGCCGCTCTACTCATGTTAGCAATTGGCCGTAGCGTGAATGCAACGTTAAGTCAGATCATTCGTGACTTAGGCAAAGTTAAAAATGGCGACCTAACGGCTCGCTTAAATGTCAATCATAAGCGTAACGATGAGTTCGACAGTTTGTGTGGCTCAGTCAATGAAATGACGGGAGGGCTGGACACCGTCATCGGTGAAGTGGTTCATACTACGGGCGACGTCAATAACATGGTCTCTGAGCTAAAAGGCGCAGTCACCAATATCGCTGACAGTAACCGCTCAACCACCGAGCAAACCAATTCTCTCGCCGCTGCAACGGAAGAAATCTCAACGACGATCTCAAGCATTTCATCAACTACGGATGAGTTGAGCAGTCAATCACAGAACACTTACGAATCAGCGGTTGTCGGCTCCAACACAATCAAAGATGCTCTGTCTAATCTTTCAAAAACGATTGAAGTCGTTAATGAAACAAGCGATCAATTGAACTCACTAGGCAAACTGTCGAAAGACATCGACAGCGTTCTTGCCATGATCAATGACTTAGCAAATCAGACCAACCTTCTCGCTCTGAATGCTGCTATTGAGGCAGCGCGTGCAGGCGAAGCAGGACGCGGTTTCTCAGTCGTTGCTGACGAAGTTCGTTCATTGGCCGAAAAAACGGTCGATGCAACGTCTAAGATTACTGACATCGTAAGTACTATTCAGTCTTCAACTCAGACAGCAATCGAAACAATGGAAAGTGGGCAAGAAAACCTACATGCCATTGAAGAGTTCAGTGAAAAAGCAGAGCTTGCGATTCGCGAGATAGAACACAATGCTCAAACCAGTTCAACCTCTTCATCAGATATGGCACGTTCTATTCAGGAAGTCGCAAAAACAGCGATCCACATGAGTGAAGAGATGGACAGAATTGCCCAACGCTTACAACACGACAGTGAATATATAGCGAGCATAGAAGGCAATACGACACAAATTCACGAGCAGGTCGCAAGACTTGATGAGAAAACCAGCGTGTTTACAACGAAGTGAGTCTAGCTGGTTGACGATCTAACGAGTGCATCATATCTCACAAAAAAAGCGCGGCTTCTCAGCTGCGCTTTTTTATTTAGATTATATATTGAGTTTAGACTACAAAGCCTGAAACTCTTTTTCCCAACGTTTCATTTCTTTCTTCGATGGCCCACCCAATACGGTCACCGCTTTACGAAATCTAGCTCGCGTAATATCGGGACCCAAAATAGCCATTGAGTCAAAAACGGAGACCGATGCGGTTGAGCCTGCGATAGCAATGAAAATCGGCGCATTAAAGTCTTTTAACTTAATATCCATTGTCTGTGCCAACTCTTTGATCGTGTCAAAGATATTTTGCTTTTCCCAGCTGCGCAATGCTTCAAGTTTCCACAATGCAAATTGCATTGCTTTACGAAGTGCTTCTCGCTCGATCTTAACGTTTTCGAAGTCTTGCTCCGTGATTGGCAACATACCTTTAAAGAACAAACCTGCAACATCAGCCACATCAGAGAACGTTTCCACCCGAGGAATCACAAGCGGTAAAATCGCATTAATGTATTCTGGTTGGAATGCCCACTCTGCGTATTTTTGAGCAAAGTTTTCAGGCGTTAAATCTTCACGCATCCAAACGCCGTTTAACCAGCTTAATTTCTCAACATCAAATACAGGGCCACCTAACGAAACACGCTGAATATCAAAGTTCTCTATCATTTCGTCCAATGAGAACTTTTCGCGCTCATCAGGCATGGACCAGCCCATGCGTCCAAGATAGTTAACAACGGCTTCTGGCAAATACCCCATACGTTGATAATACAAAATACTGGTAGGGTTTTTACGTTTTGACAATTTCGATTTGTCAGGGTTACGCAACAAAGGCATATGACACAATGTCGGCATATCCCAGCCAAAGTATTGATAAAGAAGAATGTGCTTAGGCGCAGAGTTAATCCACTCTTCACCACGAATCACATGCGTGATTTTCATCAAATGGTCATCAACGACATTCGCCAAATGATAAGTTGGCATGCCATCCGCTTTAAGCAGAACCTGCATATCGACTTGCGCCCAGTCGATTTCAATTTGACCACGAAGCATGTCCTGAAAGACACACGTTCCTTCTTCCGGTATTTTCATACGGATAACGTAAGGAACACCGGCATCCAGCTTCGCCTGAATTTCTTCCTGTGTCAGATTAAGCGCTCGGCCATCATACTTTTGAGGCAAACCGTTGGCTTTTTGCTCATCACGCATGGCATCAAGCTCTTCTGGCGTTTCAAACGCGTAGAAAGCATGACCATTTTCCACTAACTGCATCGCGTATTGACCGTATATATCACCGCGTTCGCTTTGACGGTAAGGACCATGCGGGCCACCAACATCAGGGCCCTCAGCCCAATCCAAACCTAACCAACGCAGCGCATCTAGAATCATTTTTTCCGATTCTGGAGTACTGCGAGTTTGGTCTGTATCTTCAATACGAAGAATAAATTTGCCGCCCATTTTGCGCGCAAACGCCATGTTAAACAATGCAATGTAGGCCGTACCTACATGTGGATCACCAGTTGGTGAAGGAGCTATTCGGGTTCTAACCTCAGACATACCTTTCTCATCAGCAGGGTTAATAAATGCGGCCATTATAATCGTGTTACATCCATCAAGCTACTGCCATCATAAATGACACGAAAAAAACCTGCTAACCATCAAGTTAATCGCTTTTTAGTCCTGTCTAATTCACAGGTTTGTCGAGCGAATTTCTAACTGAGACAACCTAATACCCAAAGAGACATCTTGTCTCAGTGTCACCATTTTTCGAGCCCATAATGCGTGATCTAAATTGCCTTCTAATTGCGATTGAATACGCGCTGACTGTTGCTCAAGATTAGCAAACACGCTTTCAATACTCTGCTCAGCCTGAAATATAGAGGCCGCGGTTTTAGGGCCGATCCCCTTGATACCGGGAATATGATTCGTTGTATCACCAACAAACGCCCAATAGTCCGTCATTTGTTGAGGAAATACACCGTACTTAGCCACCACCCAATCTTTATCGAAACCCTGCTTACCAAAGTAGTCGTACTGATAAATATTTGGCTCCTCTAGCAATTGAGTAAACCCTTTATCCGTCGATACAATGATGCTTTTAACACCACGCTCCGCACTTTTAGAGGCCAATGTGGCAATGATGTCATCCGCCTCCCAACCACTTAGTCGAATACAATGCCAGTGATTAAAACGAAAAACCTTGGCAAAGCCTTCTATGGCCGCAAATAAAGAATCATCCATTGGCGCTCTCCCCAGTTTGTATTCTGGGTACTCGGTGTGTCGCCACGTTTTTTCAGGAGAATCAAACACAATAGCGATATGGGTAGAATCAAATAACTTAACCAGTTTGGCGATGGCATCAATACATGCGCCCTGAACTCTTTCGATACGTCGTATATCGTCTTTCTCACTTTCTAAAGCCGCATACAATCGGCGAATCAGATTGAGACCATCAATTAATAACAATTTTTTGTCAATTTCAGACAGGGGCACTATGCTATGCTCGCAGACAGGAATTAGAAGACGTTACCTCATATTCGACACAGTTTAATTCGTGACACGAAAATAAGGTTTTAATTTTTGAACAAACGCTGAACATTGTGAAACGAGATGTATAACTGCCAAAACAGGACTCGAATACAATGCGACCAACACAATGTTCGCTATAGTCTACCGTTGAGGATCTAATATGTCACACGGAAATGGAACACTACTGCGCGGCAAAAAAAAGACGCTTATTGCAATATTTTCAATTGGAACAAGCATTATTGCACATGCATCAAATCAAACGAATGTCGTGATCGGCCAAAATGGTAGCCAAATAACCGAGTATGCACACTCGGCCCAAGCGCTTAGCTTCACCCCCAATCTTCATTCTTTTATTCCTTTGAGTGCCAACAATACCGTTGTCTCACATGAAACAAGCACCAACCCTTGGTCACACTATTTAAATAAACGTATACATATCACGAGTAAATACCGAGACCTCAGCTTTAAGGGAACGCTCATTTCAGTCAATGGACATTCAATTACTATCCAATATAGCGGCACGTCTGTCACCTTACCTGCTAACGACTTTTATATAATGGGCAATAAAGCGGCTCCTGACGCAACCTCTTCCGCCATTCATATCCCTAACGACGGCCTAGTGACGTACCACACCGATGAGCTTAGCTGGAAACCAGCTCTTACCTTGGTGTTCGACGAAAATGATGTGTCTGTGATTCAGCAAGCCCTAATATCCAATACCGGTAGCAAACCTCAATCACTAAAAGCGCCCTATTTAAATTATCGTCCACAAGGGGCCCCGGTGATGGAAATGAAGAGCGCAAGAGTCAGTGCGATGGCAGACACCAGTGTCGCCCCGACCTATCAGGAAAACCAGATTACATACCGATTGACAGAGCAATATTATCTGCCAGCTTACACCGATACCATGATCACGCTCAAAAATGAGACTTACCCGATTGATTCAAAGGTCAATGTAGGTAGCGTATATGCTTACCCTAATCAATCAGGCCCTCGCCCCATTACTTTCAACCAAACAACCACCTTCACACTTAAAGATGAGAGTGTCAGCGGTACCTACAAAACATTGTGGCGACAAAATGAGCGTTATGTCGCCGGTCAACCCGTCATGATCCGAAGTGCGCGCTCGAATCAAAAAGTCGATGTGGTCACCAGTAAGAGCTACGACCTGATTGGCACATTAAAACTGATAAACACCACCAGCCGAAAGCTTCCAGCATCTCAAACATGGGAATTAGAAGTCAAAAACTATTCAGACATCAGACAACGAATGGAGTTTACTCATCAAGCAAACGGCATTATTCGATCTGTGTCATCGAGTCACCTTAAGATCAATTCAAACAACACGATTCTCTTTAACAGAGAGCTCGCTCCGAACGAAAAATACATCGTTCGATATCAGATAAGTGTGACCGAATAACGCGTTTTTTCACATTAGGCTTGATCAGTAAATATTAATGTATGATATGGTGATATTGACATAACAGTTATAGATTCTGACCTAATGCCTCAACGCCATTTTATGCGGTAATATAAATTTATTTCATAACAAGGACACACAAAGATCCATGAAAAAGCATATTATCTCTGCCATTGTGACAGCCGCAGCTTGCTCTGCACCACTTCATGCTGAAACCTTGTTGGAAGTCTACCAACTGGCTCAGAAACACGATCCTGGCTTGCGCGCTGCTGCGGCAACTTATCGATCTGAACAGGAGTCTGTCACATCCACAAAAGGTAGCCTTTACCCATCGATTAGCTTCTCTGGTAGCCTAGGTTACGGCCATCAGGAAGCACCGAAATTTGGCACAGACTATACCTCAAACAGTCTGTCACTCGATTTGAATTATCCGATCTATTCACCCGCCCTTGACTATGCGGTCGACGCCGTTGAGATTCAGTTTGATAGCGCGGGGGTAGATCTTGAAAACGCAAAAGAAGACTTGGCATCGAATACGCTGAAAGAATACTTTCAGCTGCTGATCGCAAAAGCCACACTAGACACAGTAGAAGCACAAGTCAAAAGCACCGCCAGCCAGCTTGAGCGCGTCCAAAAACAATACGATGTTGGCCTTGTATCCATTACAGACTTACAAGATGCAAGAGCGGAATACGACTCTGTCAGAGTAACAGAACTAAGCGCTAAATCGGATGTGGTTCTGGCTCAGAAAACATTGCAACAACGCACCGGAAAAGTATTATCTGATATTCCCGCCCTTTCTGAGCGCTACCCAATCAAAGTTGAACCTTCGATTACTGCAGAGTCAATGATTGCAAAAGCCAAACAAAACAATAAATCGCTGCAATCACTTGAGTTAGCCGTGCAAGCAGCGCAAAAGAATGTCGACATTCAAAAATCAAATGGACGAGTGCCAACAGTTGCGATTACAGGCTCTATTTCGCGAGCAGACAACGACTATAGCGATGTAAACCCTGATACAGAAGGCGTAACAACCGATGCAAATATTGGCATAGGTGTTTCTATTCCACTGTACAGCGGTGGCTCTATTTCCGCCAAGGTACGTCAAGCGACCGCAAGCGCAGAAGCGGCTTATGAAACCAAAGCAAGCAACCTTCAAACCATTGAGTTAAGCATCCGAAGCGCCGTCTTAGGGCTACAAACAACGTCGGCTCAAGTTGAGGCCCAGCGTCAACTTATCGTATCGCGCAAAAGCGCTCTAGAAGCGACGCAAGCGGGCTACGATGTCGGTACGCGAAATTTAGTTGAATTACTTAGCGCGCAGTCCAACCTATACAGCGCACAAAGCACATACGAAACCTTACGATACAACTTTGTCATTCAACAGGTTGCACTGTATGAGCTTACTGGGGAATTAACATTGGATAAGATTAACGACCTTAATACCTGGTTGGTCCAATCTTAAGCTCTCTTAAAGAGTGATTTGATAAGCCCTATAATTGGTAAAGCAAAAAAGGCAGAATAAACCATGTTTATTCTGCCTTTTTTGTGGCTTTAATACTTAAAATGATCAGTTCCCAGGTTGAGAAAGAGATCTAGCATTCGGATCCATACGCTCTAGGCGAATAGTCACCCTTCGGTTTCGCTCACGCCCTTGGTTTGTGCGGCTACTTGCCACTGGATAACGCTCACCATGATAACGAGACACGATCATATCGGCAGGAACACCTTGCTCCAGCAAATACGCGGTGATCTTTTCAGCCCGTTTTTTAGAAAGCTCTCGGTTGTCTCGGCGTGAACCAATGGTATCGGTATGGCCGTCGATATAAATGTATTGAATACTCGGATCGTTATTCACATAGAGCGCAACGAGATCTAAACGATGTTTAATACGATCAGTTAAATCAGCGCCATTCGTCGGAAACAATGCGGCAGTTCGAGCAATTTGGTCGTAGTTAACGGGCAATAAATCCGCTAGACAGCGCTGAAACTGATGATAGGCAGGCAAGAAATTGATATTGCTTAATGATACTTCAACCGCTTCTCGGCCATTCTCCCATGCCGTGCCAGCAATAACAGGGTGGCGCCCTCTGTCTAGACTGGTTAACATTTGCTCTGCTACTTTACCGCCTGCCTCGACCGTCAAGCCGTACCCTGGATACTTAAGCACCTCTAGCGTTTTAGGGTTTACGCCAGGGGACCAGCTCGCGGCCTGAGAAATAATGTAAACCTTCCCCGGGCCGATTTTTTCGTTGTTCGGCTTTAGTATAAACTTCATCGGTTCGCCCGCTTCCTTGACGAAATAGCCCGTACCAAAATGGGGAACAGGGTGCGTCAAACTACACGAAAAAATATCGCCACTTAACAGCCATTGCGACTCATCAATTTCTGACTGATAGCGCGTCAACGCCGAAGACGCACTTGAAACAAAGTACACACACATTGCCGCACTTAAATGCCGAAGTGTTTTACGTGTCACTACCATTTATCAATATCTCGTTCTTTAGCAAGTGTGTTATTATCCCATTCAACCACAATCTCTTTTCTGAGCTTAGGGCAGAATTAAGGATACTCTTTTGTCAAACCATGAAATAAAAGACCGTTTTCGCGGTTTTCTACCTGTTGTTATCGACGTTGAGACCGCAGGCTTTAATGAAAAAACCGATGCTCTTCTTGAAATTGCCGCCAGCATCCTAAGAATGGATGAAAATGGCGACTTATATATTCATGAAACACTTGAATATATAGTACAACCTTTCGAAGGCGCAAACCTTGAAAAAGCTGCTTTAGACTTCACTGGTATCGATCCATTCGACCCAGATAGAAACGACATGCCTGAAAGCGAAGCATTAACACAAATGTTATCTAAGGTTCGCAAAGAGTTAAAATCTGTCGGTTGCAAGCGCGCCATTCTAGTCGGTCATAACTCATCTTTCGATCATGGTTTTTTAAATGCAGCAATAGAACGTTGTTCAATAAAAAGAAACCCTTTCCACCCTTTTTCAAGCTTTGATACTGCATCACTCGCCGGTTTAGCCTATGGTCAAACCGTATTAGCTAAAGCATGTGAAGCAGCCAACATTCCGTTTAGTAACTCTCAAGCCCATTCTGCTAAATATGATACAGAGAAAACAGCAGAACTCTTTTGTGAAATTGTAAACAGATGGAAACAAATGGGAGGCTGGTCTCAGTTCAGCGAATCTCAAGAGAGCGCCGAAACCATGGAATCTTTATTTAACAGCAACTCATAACGCGTAAAAACCATAATAGACTCAACGCTACCTGATCGGGCTCCGCTAAATCGATAGCCAATAGCCGATCAGGTATGCGATATTTAAAAACGAGTGATTTTATATAAAGCTGTCACATCACTCACCTATACTGCAGCTTTAACGCGGAGTAATGCCGACCTCTAAGGGAGAACAATGCAAGGCAAACGCATTTTTTACATTGTATTGGGTTGGTTGTCATTGGTCACTGGCGTGATCGGCATCTTTCTTCCGCTCTTACCTACAACACCACTTGTTTTGCTTTCAGCTTGGTGCTTTTCTCGCTCATCTACGCGTTTTCACAATTGGTTAATCAACCACAAATATTTCGGACCGATTATTCTCGACTGGCAATCTGGTGACGGAATACCGAAAAAAGTACGTAACAGAGCACTGATAGTAATGTGGTTAGGCATGTCTATTTCCATGTTCATAGTATGGCGTTTTTGGGCGACAATTGGACTGGTCACAATCGGCGTCTGCGTCAGTATCTATATGCTCAGAATGCCTCTTAAAAAAGACAGTGAATCATGAGTATCTTGTATGACCTCGGATAACAACACCAAAGAAAAGCAACCTATGACCATTCACCATCGTTTGAAACCTCGCAGTCTACTTGCCCGTATAACCTTGTACTTTGCTCTCTTTTTAGTTCTATTTATCTTCGCCATTTGGTTAGCGATCCCACCCGTCGCTAACTGGTATTTAACCGACTTTTACAAACAACAGAACCGTTTATTTAGCGCCGACGACATTAGCGTCAACTTTTTCCCGCCCTCCGTTCATCTTGAAAAAGTGCGCGTGTCTCACGAAGAGTCAACAGAGCTTGAATTAAACCGTCTCGACATACAGGTTTCCGTCGCACCATTGTTTAAAAAAACGGCGTATATCTCCGATGCAAGAATAGATGGCTTGTTTGTCTATGCCTCTCAAAGTCAAAACGCTTGGAACATCGCTGGACTCAATATCCCACTTAACTCAAGCAATGAGAGCAATAACACACAGGATTCGGGATCGGAAATATCGAAAGAAGAGCATACTCAACCTCAAAAGCCATCCGAACAACAAGCACAAGAGAACCCTTCAGATGGCTCAATGGCATGGCGCCTTGTCGTTCCAAAATTCGAGTTTAATAATAGCCAATTTAAAATCCACAACCTTCTGAATGACAATATCACCGATAGCATTGCCATTAAGTACCTTCAAGTAGAAGATCTTCAAAACCAAGGACTGGACGTTTCGGGCAATGTCGCACTTGATCTCAATTTTAATGAATCAAACCTAGCACTTAAATCAAACATCCAATACCTTCAGTTTCTTGCAGACATTAAGCTAAACTCACTCGATATAAATGCAGAAATAAAAGACTTTTTGCACTTCCTTCCTAAGGAATACCGCCCTCTATCTGGAAACATAAATACGTCTTTGCAAGGCAATATTAAACAAGTGGGCGCAACTGAGTTTGAGGTTAGCCTTCCCTCAGTTGATATGAATCTAAATAAGCTGAGCGCAGATGTGCCAAACGCCGTCGCCCAGCTTGATACAGTAAACGTTCGTCTAACAAACTCAAACATCAGCAACACTTCAAATGGGGAACTTAGCGCAACGGGCATATTAAGTACCTCGCTTGAGAAGCTAGATGCCACGTTTGAAGACAACAAGGTTCAAACACAATCTTTCAATCTAGAAGTTAATCAGTTTGCCCTCAATAAAGAAGGCAACGCTATATCGCTGACTGTTCCAAGTATTGAGCTGAAAAACAACAACCTTCAGTACGAAAACGCAAAGACCAAAGTATCGAATAACAGCGTACACCTTCAACTCGGCAATCTAGTCGCAACCATAGCGGAAGATAAAACGCTAAAACTATCCACCTCCTTATCATCAGAACTCAATCAATCAAGTCTTGCACTTGACCAATTGCATTTGAATAATGATCGAATGGCGTTTGACATAGAGCAATTAGAGGTTGTGCAATCAGACGACAAACTCAATGCAAAAACAGCACAAACGAAGGTGAGCAATACCCACTTTATATTGACTGAATCCGAGAACGTATTGGCCTCAGTCGGACAAGTCGACTTAGATTTACCTACATTACGTTATTCTGGCACAGCGTACGCAGCCACCCTCGCCCACTTAAGGCTAGCTGACATCGAGCTTTCTAACCTAAAAGACGCGCCGCCACTTACTGTTCTAGACTCATTAACCATTCAAGACGTTAATGCAGTAGAAACACACGCTGAAATTAAAAGCATCGATCTAAAAGGGCTAAGAGCCCATCTATTACTCGACGAGAATCGACAACTCATCAATTTAGCCACATTGCCTGCTGCTAATGACGCGTCGGATCAAAACAGCACTGCCCATGAAAGTACAACTAACAGCAGTTCAGCTAATAACCGTACCAATGCGAATAACAGCGAAAAGCTTGATAACAGCACCGAACCAAATAAAAACACAGATCTAAACAACGACGAAACCAACTCAAACAAGTTTGCGCTACGGTTACACGAGTTTAGCCTCTCCGACAACTCATACATTCAGATTCTAGATAAGAGCGTTGAGCCAGATCTAGACAGCACAATCGATATTGACCAATTAACGGCAACACATATTGATTCAAAAGACCCCAACAGCGTTACCCACGTTCTCCTTAAAGCGAGGAATGGCAAATATTCAACCATTGACTTGAATGCCGATATTCAACCCTTCGCAAACAAACTGACGATGCAGTCCAAACTGGCAATTAGGGAAACAGAACTCCCACCCTACTCGCCCTATATTGCACAGGCTTTAGGTTACCGGATTGATTCAGGGCAAATGGACATGGATCTGGACTTAAATGCAGACAAAGGACAATTAGAAGGTAATACGCACTTAGTCTTCCGAGAATTTGATCTTGGTGGCCGCCAAGAAAGCAGCAAGGTCGTACAAACGGGTGCGATGCCTCTGAATATCGCCGTCGGTGTGCTAAAAGATGGACAAGGTAACATAGAGCTTGATATCCCTCTTGAAGGTGACGTTGATAATCCTGAGTTCAAATGGACGGGATTCTTAATGCTACCGATTAAACAAGCACTCTATAAAGCGTCTGCAAGCTACCTAATGCAAACGTTCGTTCCTTATGCAAATGTCATCAGTATCGCTCAAATCGCCGGAGAGCAGATTCTTAAAATTCGGGTCGAACCGCTAGAGTTCTCATTCCAGCAAGGGCAAATCCTGCCTGAACAACATAGCTACCTTGATCAGTTAAATGCCTTGATGACAGACAAGCCCGACAGTCAGGTAAAAGCATGCGGAATCGCCGTGCTGGGAGATTTAGGTGAAAGTGACGAACTCACCATTGCCGAACCAGAGCAACAAAACACCTATTTAAACGGCTTAGCAAATGAGAGAGCTAACGCCCTCAAAGACTATTTAGTAGGTAAGGGAATAGCTTCTAACCGTATTTTCGTATGTGCACCTCAAATCGATCGAGATGACGACGCTAAACCGAGGGTTGCGCTGAAGTTTTAATAAAAGACCCCTTAATTCAAACAAGTGCATTCAGAAAAGTTAATTCAGACCAAAGCATCTTGTCTCGACACAACAAAAAAACGCCTTATTCTTTAGCACTAGTCGCAAAGAATAAGGCGTTTTTTGGACCTGATTTTATATCTAGCAAAGCTCAAACAGCATTAAGAACATTCTTAATCTAAAGCTAACTGCTTAATAGCTCACTTAACAAGTCTGATGTCGATGAACTGCTACTCGTTCCGCCACTGGCAACGCTTTGGTACGCTTCGATACCTGGTGGAGGCGGTGGTGGAGGCGTACTTCCAGTTGAGGCTGGATCGTCACCATTGGCGATACTGGTTACCAACTCTTCGACTTCAACGCCCATGCTTTCAGCCATGGCGACAACAGAATCTGGCGCATTTTCAACCAGCTCATCAATGTCGTACTCACCACTTTCAACCGCTTCCAAGATCGACTCGCGATAGTCTTCTGCTTCTTCCATATCTTCAGACGAAAGCATAGACAAAGCACCACTTCCTGGAGGCGGTGGCGGTTGACTGCCCGAGGCGATCTCACTCGCCAGCTCTTCTAAATCAATGTCATTCTCTTCCGCATAGGCAATCAGCTCATCCGATGCCGAAGAAACAAGCTCCTCCGCATCAAAAGAGCCGTCCTCAACAGATTCTAAGACACTGTCGCGAAACGCGGCGGCCGCCTCTTTTTCGTCATCACTCATGCTCGACATTTTAGACATCAATGCACCGAGACTACTCACCTCAACGCTTGAGTTACTTAAATACGAACTTGATAATGAGTTTGAGCTGCTTGAACTCGCACTGGAAGCTTGCGTAAGCGCACTCAAACTAAAATTAGTGCTGGTACTGCTTATTTCCATTTTGGTTCTCCTAAAACACGTGGAATACCCATTCATTCCACACTTATTTTTTAGCAAACCTCATGCAAATAAAACGAAGCAATGCGTCACTCGTTGGTAAAATCTTCGTCAGCAAATTTAGCGAACTTTTCTCGTTAACACTAAGTTTTACAAAGATTGAGTAAAGATCCTACGTACCCAATATTTGATGATTTTTAGGGTGACAAAAAGCGGAAAATCATGAGCGCCGACAGGCAACCTCTGTCCGCTTAATAAAACCGACATAAAAGTTAAATATTTCCTCTTTTTTCATTAGAAACTGACTTAAATCAATCTATACTTATCGAGGTAGTCCTATTCTAAAAGATATCTTAAGTGAAAATTCCTACCAAGTAGGAAGAAAACTAATCGGAAAAACACAGCGTCCAAGGAGAACGGCATGCCGATAGAAAGTCACTCTTTAGCCAAAGAGCTTCCCGAATACAAAGAGGAGATACACCTACTTAAAACGTCTGATAATCATTTTAAAAAGCTGTTTGATGAGTATCACTACCTTGATCGTGAAATCGAGCAAATTGAAAAGGAGATTGTACTCGCCAGCACAATGGAAGAAGAAGAGTTCAAAAAACGTCGACTTTTGTTGAAAGATACACTGTTTCACTACCTACAAAAGTCTCAAAATCAACGCCTAGCAGAAAGCGCCTAGGGCAAATACGTAAATAGATTGCTGTGGTCTAAATTCTAACCACCCTATTCTAAAGAAGCCCCTGCAATGCTGTATCGCAGGGTGCCAGTTCTACCTCAAGCCAACACTTATTCAACCCACATCAACAGACCTTCTAAACTCGATCTTCAACAATGCACATCGGCGTATTGGCAATAGGATCAAGGTGAACCTGTGCTTGAACTTGAAATACTCGCTTTAGCATATCCTCGGTAATCACCTCACTCGGAGCGCCTTGATACAAAAGCGCTCCAGCTTTCATAATAACGAGGTGGTCACAATACCGAGCAGCTTGGTTGATATCATGCAGAACCGTAACAACAGTTTTACCTTGCTTATTTAATTCCTGCAAAATGGCCATTAATTCAACTTGATGATTGATATCCATATAAGTAGTGGGTTCATCAAGCAAAACATAAGGCGTGTCTTGTGCGAGCACCATTGCCAACCACACACGCTGACGCTGGCCGCCAGACAAATCCGAGACATATCTATCTTTTAACTCAAATACGCCAACCTGCTTCATAACATCATTCACAATATCCGCGTCTTTACGCTGAAGCTTGCCCCAAAAACCAGTATAAGGACTTCGTCCATACGAGACTAATTCCCTTACGAGAATCGCTTCAGGAATAGGCTGAGTTTGAGGAAGCAGTGCGATTTGAGTGGCGAGATACTTAGGAGAAAGTGACGCGATATCTTGCCTATTCCAATTGACTGAGCCATGAGTCGGTGTGATGATTCGAGAAATGGATTTCAACAAGGTCGACTTACCACAGCCATTCGGCCCAAGCAGCGCCGTAATTTTACCATCCGGTATGGTTAACGTGACATCCTCTATAACGCGATGGCCTTTGTAGCCCAATTGAACATTTTGAAAATGAATCGACATGACTTATCTCATTTTAACCAATAACCAAAGAAAGTAAGGCCCGCCCAGTATGGCCGTCACAATACCCGCGGGCAGCTCAATCGGTGGATCAATAGTACGCGCAACCAAATCCGCTAATAAGAGAATATTTGCACCCACTAACATGGCCGCAGGCAATAAATACTGATGCCGCCCACCCACTAAAAACCGAGCTAAATGAGGGGAAACAAGCCCTAGAAAACTAATCGGGCCACAAATTGAAACACAGGATGCGGTCAATCCAACCGATATTCCAATCGCCATTTTCTTGGTTCGATTGGGCGACGCCCCAAGCGTCACTGCACTCTCCTCTCCCAAGTCGATTAAATTGATTCTTTTGGCAAGCATTACGCCACACGGCAACAAAATAACCCAAGGAAGAATCAACCCGACTTGACGCCAACCACGTCCCCAAAGGCTGCCTGTTAACCAAAGCAACGCATTGTTAATATCGAGCGGGTGAACCAACATAATGAAATCAATCGCGCTCGCAAACAAGGCAGCGATTGCGACGCCTGTAATGGCGAACTTAACATTACCACTGCGCGAACCAACCAGATACCAAAGCAACACTGCTGCCAGTAATCCCCCAGCCAGCGCGACCTGAGGTAACCACATCATGTTAGCCGCCGGAAAAAATGTCATAAACGCAACGGCAGCCAACCCGGCGCCATGATTGATCCCCAGAATATCGGGCGAAGCAAGCGGGTTTCTGATTACCCCTTGAACAAGCGCACCAGCAAGGGCCAACATACTCCCCACCAGCAACGCCAATATAATACGCGGCAGTCTATATTCATGAATCGTAAAATAGTCTTCACTTGTTGAAGAAAAGCCATTCATAACTCTAGAAAGATCCATCGAGACCGCACCAAGCATAAGGTTGGCGACAATCAGCAATAAAAGGCAACCTAAAGAAACACCGAAAAAGACCTTCACACGCATAAGATTAGGAAGACCTCTTAACCAAATAGATAAAGAAAGGCGCGCCGATCAAAGCCAAAAGCGCGCCCGCTGGCGTTTCCATCGGAAAAACAATGGCCCGACTAAGAATATCGGCACCAACCACCAAACACGCGCCGATCAACATAGAAAGCGGCATGAGTTTGCGGTGATCAATACCCACTAATAAACGCGCCATATGGGGAACTAAGAGACCAACAAAACCCAAACTTCCCGCTGTTGACACCACGCTTGCGACCAAAACCAGTACCAATACACTACCAACGATTTTATACCGCGTCGGTGACATACCAAGGTTGATTGCATAATCATCGCCCAACTGAAGCACATTTAACTTCGCTGAAATCAAAATCGCGCCGATGGAGCCGCACAATACCCAAGGCCATAAGTGAAACCAAGCTGGCCATCGAGCATCCGCAAAGCTCCCCGCCAACCAAATAAAAACGCCCGTCGCCTGATCTTCCTCTAAAATAACCATCGCTTTTGTCAGTGCCGCACATAACGCACTGATCGCCACGCCAGCCAAGACAAGTTTGCTGTGGTCGCTACCTGAGCGCCAACTTGAGCCCAATAACATGACCACAGCCCAAACAATCCCGCCTCCCATTAGTGCGGCGGTATTCGTCCCAAATAATCCCATCCACGGTGCCAAGGTCGAAACAAACGCCATTCCTAACGCAGCACCCGCGCTTATCCCCAATACAGAAGGCGATGCTAACGGGTTATTGGTTATCCCTTGCATAATCACACCCGCAGCGGCAAGCGCACTGCCAGAGAGCGCAGCAACTAACGCGCGTGGTAAACGAATATCACTGACAATACGAAAGCCGATATCAGACAACGTGGCGTCATCGACAAAATGACTAGGGAGCAGCGCAAGTAACGACAACCTCGGGGAAAGAGAAAACGCTGAAAATGAGAACAAACTCACCCACAACAAAAGAAATAATATACAGACAAAGCCAACGACTAAAAGATTAAATCTCAGGCTAGATTGTTTACTGGAAAAAATTATGACGACCCTTATTCATGCACGCCCCAGAATTCAGATTCTAAGTACGCCGACAGCAGATTTTATTGAGATACAAGCCGCGATTTTGCATCAATCCCGAGATAGGATACGAGGTCAGCCGCCATTTTCTCCGATGCCAACACGCCTCTGTTTTTACCCCAAAGCATGGCATCGACACCGAAAATACGATGATTTTGAACGCACTTCAAAAGCGACCATAACGGCTCATGCTGCCATTTACCCAATATACTGGGTTTAACATACTCACCGATAATCAGATTCTCAGGGTTAATCAACAACAATTGTTCCATGCTTGCTTGGCGAGGCGCTGTATCGTCTTTAATACTCTTAGCGAACTTAAGACCTAAACGATCGATAATCCCGCCCGTGTACGAATCACTTGAATGAAGGAACAACGCGTCATCGCGCGCCACACCAACTTGAACTTCCATGCCTTGAGGAAGTTGCTGCTTATAGGCACTCATCAGACGTTCATGCTCACGTAACCGTGCTGTCATTTTTTGATCTTTACCAATCACATTGCCAATGATCGCCGTTGCTTTAAGCAACTCACCATAGGGCTGGCGCTTAGAGGGCAACATTAACGTAGGCGCTATTTTTCGAAGTTCAGAATACACACCCTCATGCCGATAAATATCCGCAATAATGAGATCAGGCTTTAACTCAGAGATCACTTCCAAACTGGGTTGAGAACGTGTTCCCACTGACTGCCAACTTCCAAACGCTGCTCGGATATCCGGCAACAATCGCACAGGGTCTTTGTCATCCGCGACGCCAACCGGTTTAACATCCACAATCGCAAGTGCATCGGCAAAAGAAAACTCCAGCACGACAATCCGCTTTGGTACATAGTCAATTGAAAACGCCCCTTTGCTGTCCTGAACCGTCACCGCCCATGTATTTAGTGCAGTCATCGCCATAAAAAACAAAGAAAAGTTCAACAATATTCGAATCATTCACGCCTCAAAAGTCAGATATTAAGCCGCACGCAGCTCAAAGAGGCCCAATTTTACTTATTTAAGTAATTTTAACAACAATCATTATTGATTTGGTTTGATATTAATTATCATTAGCATTATATTCCCCTCGAATTTCAATTTCCTTTCACAAACCTGTAGAAAAGTTGAGTTATGAAACACCCATTAATTTCCTCTAGTGTTCTTTTATTATCACTTCCCCTATTTGCAGCGACGGATGAACAAGCAAATACGAAACCTGCTGACGAGACTCAGCTAGAAACATTAGTCGTTAAGGGAAGAGCGCTTTCGCACTACAAGGAAGACGAAACTCGTATTGGTACACGTACTGATACGGAGATCGATAAAACACCTCAATCCATCCAAGTACTCTCTAATACATTGATAGAAGATCAAGCCGCTCGTCAGATAACGGATCTCTATCGATCTATTTCAGGTGTGTCTCAAGACAACGTAAATACAGTGACGTTCCGAGGCTTTCATCAAAATGAAGTTCTGTATGATGGCATGCGAGGCAACCCTTACCACGATTTCTTCACCGTACCTCAACTAACAAACATTGATGAAATTCAGGCTATTAAAGGCGCCTCAGGTGCATTGTATGGTGCGGGTGAACCGGGTGGCATTATTAACTATGTCACTAAAAAACCTACGTATGAGCCAGAAACCTTTATTAAGGTCACTGCGGGAAACAAAGACTACCTATCAACTCAGTTCTCATCGTCGGGCCCAATCGATGCCGAGGCGAATCATCGCTACCGACTCTCTCTGTATAAAGATAAGGGTGACTCGTACCGTAATAACGTCGACCAGAATAACGAAAACGTTGACCTAGGTTACGAATGGGACATCAACGATGAATCGACGTTAACCGTTCAATATTCAAACATCTATCAGAAGTTTCACGGTGCACGTTTGCGCGGTATTCCAACCGATGATGAAGGCAACTTCCTTGCAGACGATTCATGGAACGCCAACGAACCTGGCGACTACCAACAGTTAGACGGTGAAACTTTTCAAGCGAAATTAGCAAGCGACATTAATGATACCGTCAGCGCTGATATTGGCTTACGTTATTTTAAAGGGACTGAATTACAGAAGTATCACGAACTGCGTGGCCTCAATAGCACAGAGGATGCGATAGAACGTCAATACCGTGATCAAGTGCGTAAAAACGAAGGTATTAGCCTTTCCAGCAACGTCATTTTCGACTTCGACAAACATACCTTATTGTTAGGCGCAGACTACACAAACAGCACACACTCTCGATTGTTCTATACAGCAAACGCAAGTGAATTAAGCCTAGCAAACCCTGTTTATGATGCTGATATTAGCACCTACAGCATGACACTAAAGCAAAATAATAAACGGGAGTCCGATGAATTCGGCCTGCTTATTCAAGATCAATGGTCGGCAACAAACCGCCTTGATGTTGTTGCGGGTGCACGATTCAATCACTTTGATCAAGATTACACAGACAACAGAACCCCCAGCAACAGTACAAAATACTCAGATGACGGTTACTCGACTCGCCTAGGTGCAACGTACCATTGGTCAGATAACGTAAAACCTTATGTGTCACTTTCTTCAGGTTACCAACCTCACGATGCTGAAGACCAACAAGAATCCAAAGGTGGCCCTTTTGACCCAGAAGAAAGCTTCCAACGCGAAGCGGGGGTTAGAACATACTGGCTAGACAATCGTCTAAACATCAACCTAGCGCTCTACCATATAACGCGTGAGAACGTGCTTCAGGACGACCCAGATGACAGCGATAAAAAAATTGCCATTGGTAAGGTACGTAGCCAAGGTGCCGAAGTGGACGTCATGGCGGACATTACCGATCGCTGGGTTGCGAACATCAGTTACGCCTATAACGACACAATTATAAAAGAAGACAATGAGGATGGAATTCAATTTGCCGCAGGTGATTCAGATCGCTTCTCAAATTCTCCATTACATCAACTGGGAATATGGACGCGTTACGACCTACCCAGCTTATCGTCGTCTGTCTCAGTCGGCGCAGACTACGTAAGCCAGCAATACAACCGCAACCATCAAAAAGTAAAACCTTACACAGTGTATGACGCGTCTTGGCAAACGAAGTGGGATGATTGGACATTGCAAGCGACGATCAAAAACCTAACTGACGAAGTCTATGCGACAGCAGGCTTCAATAAGAACATCGGGTCGTACGTTGGCGAACGTCGCCGTATCTATCTAAGCGCTCAATACGACTTCTAATCGTAACGGGTGACCTGTCATCAAAAGATCGTGGGTAACCAATCTAGAGAGATAGAATAAAAGTCTCAAGAGAGCTCCGCAACAAACGCGAAGCTCTCTTTTTTGTCTCTTTTCTATGAGTTTTAGGTTATTGCTCCAGTGAACCCTACAAACGAGTTTATGCGCAACAACTTACTCTAAAACAACCTTAGACCAAACCATTGCCCAACGTTCTGGTTTCGCTTCTGACGTCAATTGCTTAGGGCTGACCTTTACCGATGATTGAAGTGTATATTTGGATAAAAGTGTTTTTACAACAGCGCCTCTTTCTTCTCCATTATCTCTATGCGTTACTGCAACAATATCTTTGCAATTGCTACATTGCCAAAACGTCGCTTGCCCTGAACCTTGATTTAGTTGATGCATAGTTTGTCTGGGGCTGAAACTTAATGTGCCTTTTACATCTGAGATATACGCGAGCCCATAACTTACGCAAAAATCACAGTCGCATTCACGAGCCTGATACTCTTCAATTGCTTGTGGCAATTGAACTAAAGCCTTATTTTTTCCACAACTACACTCAGTAGAGTAATCCATTTAAGACATAATGACTCCCCACAAGAGCTAGCCTCCAATTCCGTGGGTTAGTGTAAAACCAGAGCCATAATGAGCGTTTATACAACTAAATAATGGAGGCTAGGGTAATCCTCCCCTTAAGTAAAGAGAGGGAATCTGGAACACCGCGGGTACTTCCTCCTAGCTGACAGCAATCAAAATCCACCAAACTTAATATTAACTTAATGACGTTCGTCAGATTACTCTACCGTCTTGCGACTTTAAAGTACTTTCTATCTAATGCTAATATTCGTGCTGCAGAAAATAACTGCCTATACATATGCATACTGAGTCAGCGTGTCAATATACGATTGTTCTGATCAAGATTCAGTTATCTCATTTTTTTCAAAATCAAGTTTATAAAAACTTGGCTATCTATAACTAAAAGGTCATAAAGTGAGCGAAATAAGGAATAGATACTACCTTTCACTGCATCAAGTCATAAGATAAGGTTGTAAAGGTTGGCAAATGCAATGCCAAAAATTGAGTGCATATTGATCGTTACTATAACAATACTAACTAAGCCAAGCCGTCCCTTAAAAGACGCAACGAGAGGCCCTACAATGAAAAAAACAACAATTACATTACTCGCAGCACTATCACTTTCGTCCACAGCAAGTTTTGCTGAATACCCATCTAAAGACCTTCAAGGCGTCATCATGTGGGGAGCGGGAGGCTCAACTGACACCGTTATGCGCTCAATTGCACCTCATGTTGAGGATGCCTTAGGAAAAGACATTATTCTTACGAATAAAAGTGGTGGTGTCGGCGCTATTTCAATGAAATACGTTAACAAGAAAAAAGCCGATGGATACACCTTATTAATGGGCGCCGAAAATCCACAAATGCATAAAGTCTTAGGCCTGTCTAACCTAGACTACAGTGACATGATTCCGATCTCTATATTGGCACGTGGCACACCAATGATTATGGCCAGAAACGATGCACCTTATGACACTATGCAAGAGTTCATCGATTATGCTAAAGCGAATCCAGGCAAAGTAAAAATCGGCTCAACGGGTAAAGGTGGCCTAACGTCAATCGTACTTGCTATGTTGGAGTCTCAAGTAAAACTGGACTACATCAGCATCCCATATAAAGGTGATGGACCAGCACTAACCGCCCTACAAGGGGGAGCAATAGACGTTATGCCTGCTGTACTAGGCGCAGCTATAGAGCAAATTAAAGCAGGCCGAATGAAAGCCATCAGTACCGTTGACGTTGAACGAAATGATTTACTGCCTGACGTTGCGCCGATCACAGACACACTACCTGGCATGAAGTCATACTTGCCTTGGGGACCTTTCTTCGGTGTGTTTGTTAAAAAAGGCACTCCAGATGAAGCCGTTCAAAAACTCAGTGCAGCGTTTCAAAAAGCACCTTTCCAACCAGACTTTGTTAATCTTATGCAAAAACGTGGTTTCACCATCATGAACTACACGGGTGACGAAGCGCGCTACTTCCTAGATGCATACCGTTCAACGTCTTCTTGGTTGGTTTATAACGCAGGTTTCAGCAAATTCTCACCTGAAAAATTTGATATTAAAAAACCTCAATAATCTCGCTTTAAGTTAATACCTTTCGGGCGTGGTTCGTGATCCTATTCACGGCTGCGCCCTACTTATCATTTCTTCTGGAGTCTCAATGTCCAGTCAATTTTCTGCTCAAAAAACTCGCAAACCAGGTGAACGCTTGTTCTGCTTTTTGCTCGTTTTAGGTAGTGTTTATTTATTTTGGCAAGCTTATAAAATATCCGGTTTCAGCGAGTTAAGCTCTCCCGGAGCTTTCCCTTTAGCAGCATCCGCAGTTATGATATTAGCGTCCTGCATCACCTTTTTAAACACCTTAAAGTCTCCCGCAGTTGAGGGAATGCGCTTTAAAGATCACTGCCTTCCACCCATTGTCGCAATCGTCATGACGTTGATTTTGGTGTACTCCGTTATACTGGAAAGTCTAGGATTCATCCTTTCTAGCTTTGCATTTTTATTTGTTACGATTCAATTTTTATACCGTCGCAGCTTAATGTATACGCTATCCATAAGTTTGCTGGCATTGATCGTCGTATACATCATTTTTCGACTCGTTTTCCAAGTGGTACTACCAGAAGGCATCGTACCTGAACGCGAGATTCTCTCCTCAATAAAATCGTTATGGAGATAATCAAATAATGGATGCTTTTACGTATTTTGCCATGTCATGGCTTTCACCAGAGTTATTGGGGCTTACCGCTTTAGGCACTTTTTTGGGCATTTATGTCGGTGCGATTCCTGGTCTTTCTGTCACCATGGCAGTTTCGATTCTAATATCCTTTACCTTTTCATGGGATGTAAATTACGCTCTGTGTTTGATGGTGGGTGTGTATATGGGCGGTGTATACGGGGGTTCTCGTACCGCGATATTGTTAAACATTCCCGGAGCACCTTCCGCCATCGCCACCGCATTAGATGGCTACCCACTTGCAAAGCAAGGTTTAGCTGGCGAAGCTATTGGTCTATCCACAGTCATGTCCGTGGTCGGTGGTTTTGTGGGTATCATAGTGCTAGCACTGGCCGCCCCGACTGTCAGTGAATTCGCCATAACATTTCAACCGAGAGACTATATGATGCTCGGTGTATTAGGCATTATGCTCGTTGGGTCTTTATCTGGCAGCAGTTTAGCGAGAGGAATCTTTGCAGGCGCACTCGGGTTGCTCATCGGTACGGTTGGCCTTGATCCTATGACGGCAGAAGAGCGCTTTACCTTTGGTGTCATCGAACTTTGGGATGGAATTAACCCTGTTGCTGTGATGATTGGCATGTTTGGTATTTCCGAAGCCCTTCACCAGTTACACCATATGAATAAAGCCGTCATTAAGCAGAAGATTTCACGCATTATTCCGAAGTGGTCAGATATCAAAAAATACATGCCGTTGAGTCTACAAACGTCTTTTATTGGCGTCATAGTTGGAGCACTGCCCGGAACGGGTGGAGACATTGCCGCTCTAATGGCATACGACCATGCAAAACGCACGACCAAAAACCCGAAAGTGCCGTTTGGTCAAGGTGCTAAAGAAGGCTTAATCGCACCAGAAGCAGCAAATAACGCTGCGGTCGGCGGCGCTTACATTCCTATGCTAACGTTAGGAATCCCCGGCGATGCCGTGACTGCCGTATTTATCGGCGCCCTCTTTATTCATGGTTTAAATCCTGGTCCGTTGTTACTCGTTGAACAACCTCACATGTTCTGGTTTACCGTTGGAAACCTGACTCTTGCGAATATCTTCGTACTCATCTTTGGATTAACGGGCATTAAGCTTTTCTCTAAAATCGTTGAATGCCCAAAAGGCATTTTGATCCCACTGATCTTCTTACTGTCTATTGTCGGCGCTTATGCGATTAATAATGCCATTATAGACATTTGGTGGATGCTGGCCTTTGGTGTCTTTGGCTATTTTATGCGCCTATACGGTTTTCCTGTAGGACCTGTAATTTTAGGGGTGATTTTGAGTTCATTAACGGATGAAAACTGGCGTCGTGCGATATTAAGTGAACGAGGCAGTGTGAGCGATTTATTCGTTAATACACTGCACAGCCCACTTTCCGTCATACTGCTCAGTATCATCGTATTTATCCTCGTAAGCCAAACACCAATATGGAGAAAATGGCTTAGGCCTAAGCGCTTCCGCTAATAACAAACGGATTTAGAAAACCTTCTCTAGGGAAGGTGTGAACAAGCCCAATGGCTTCAGCGTGTGGATAATGCTTCTTTATTCGAGGCAAGTTTCGCCGTCCAATATCGAGCGTATTGGCAAGAAAGTTAACAAAGAATTAAAGAGAGTTTAGCCCTCGCCTTTTGGGCCTTTCAGAGAAACAGCCTACCTTCGTTAAGAGTGATCGAAAGGTATTAACATTCCTGCTCACTCTCGCCTTAATAGGCTGTTTCTCTGATAAGACTGAAGCTCATAAGACTTATTCGTACCTTCCCTAGCCAACCACTCGATCTTTAAAGACAGTGGTTGGCTATCTCAACTTTCGATTTATCAACTGCGTTTAACATTCTTCCTGTCTTGCTTGAGCGGCAAGCCGCACAAAGGCATTAGCCTCACCATAACGATCATAATGACCGGCTCTTTGCACGACTTCAAAAAAGACGCCATGAACTTCTTCTGTATAAAAATGAAAGAATTCTCCATCTTCATCTTCATCGTACATAATATTATGTTGCTGTAGCTTATTAACTTGCTCCACAGACAATCCAAAACGCGCTTCGATATCTCGATAATAGTTTTGTGGGATCGGCAACTGCTTTTCGCTATCGATGTTTTCAGCGGCAGTAAAAATATCTTCACACGCAAATGCAATTTGTTGCACGCCCGAGCCTTTTGATTTCTGAATGAAGCGTTGCGCGGATGCCCCACGGGCATTGGTCATATTGAGCGGTATTCTTACCTGCTTGTCTTTGCTTAATGCCGTTCGGCTCACGACCAAACCATGGATGTCTGGCAGATCCTGACTCGCTTCAATATCAAAGCCAAACAAGGATTTATAAAAGAATGAGGCCGACAGAAAATCCGTGTTTGAAACCGTTTGCCCAATATGATCAATGCGCGTTAAGCCAGCGCCCTGCGTATCTTCCACGCCCTGAATAGGTTTAAAATCCACATCGTAAAAACGCACGGTAGTGTCATCTGGAACGAGATAGACTAAGCTGTCCCCGATACCCCGAAGCGCGGGGATATTAAGCTCGCCTGGGCCAGCTTGATTATCAAATCGCTCTACACAATAACGCTGTGCGAGTGACAGCGCCGCTTTTACATCGTCGTTTGCAAACGCCATTGCACAAACAGACACGCCGTGTTTTTTAAAATGTTCATGAGCCTGACTTTTAGGTTCTCGATTTAAAATCAAATTGATATTGCCTTGCCGCATAAGGCTTACGCTCTTCGAGCGATGCTCATGGGTTTCTTGAAAACCCAACTGAGCAAGCGTATTTGTCAACGCAACCCCCGCCTCCCCTTCGATGGCAAACTCTAGAAACTCGACGTCTTTTACTTGAGGCGCTTTAATTGGGGTCGTCTTCTCTTCTCGCTTGCTAACCGTTTGATCGTCCAACCAAATGAGCGAGCGCATTCCGTCTACTGCTTTTTCCAATGGCGACGACGAACGAAATTCATCGTTGAATATTTCATGCGATAAATAGTCATCAAATCCTTTGTCTTTTAAAACCTGCAAGAATTCAACGACTGGCATATCACCTTGGCCAGGAAAACAACGGAAATGTCGGCTGTATTGCAGCACATCCATTTGCAAACTGGGCGCATCGGCCACCTGCACTAAAGCAATTTTATTCAGAGGGATTTCCTCTCGTAATACGTCTAAACTATTACCGCGAGAAAACATATGGAATGTATCTAAAATAATGCCTAAATTAGCGTGGTCGACTCGCTTTACAAGATCCCAAGCATCATAGTAATCAGCAATATGAAAACCCCATGCTAGCGCCTCATAGCCAAGTATGATGCCCTCTTTTTTCGCAATGTCAGCCAACGCATACAAATCCGACGCGCAAACATCACGATCAGCAGAAGAATACGGCTGAACATTACTGCAAAATAGTAAACGGTTCACACCCAGTTCATGAGCAACCTCTATCTTATGCTGTAACATATTCACTTTTTGCTTACGCATCTCTGCTGGCATACCTTCCATGTCACGAAATGGCTGCAAGGCAATGATTTCCAGCCCTAAATCATACGCCATATTACGCACATCTTTTGGCGTACCATCAAACTGCGTTAAGTCATTTTCAAAGATCTCAACACCCTGAAATCCGGCTTTAGCAGCCGCTTCAAATTTTTCCCTCAGTGTGCCAGATAAAGTCACCGTTGCGAGCGCTGTTTTCATTTTTTATGCCTTGAATATCTATGTTCCATAACGGCTTTTATAGCCACTTTTTTTATAACCGTTTTCTATAACCAAACTGATACCTAAAAACAGAATGATCACTTAATCTAAGTCGTTGTTCAGTGATGCTAGCACAGAGAATAAGCGTTTAGCGGAGCCTAATAATGAAATAACGAGCCTTAAACATATCAATAATGGAATACATAGACTCTTCCAAAATGCTTATTTAAAGCGTGTAATAAATGTTGTTCTCAACGTTAGCGCCAAAAACAAAAAATGCTTATAGCGGGAGAGTTCCTCATGATGGAAAATCGAATTAAATATCGTCATCTTCAATGTTTCTTAGAAGTCACTCGCCAAGGCAGTGTCGTTCGTGCTGCAGACGCATTAGCCCTCACACAACCTGCCGTTTCGAAGAAACTAAAAGAACTGGAAGATATCTTAGGAGTTCGCCTATTAGAACGTAGCAAAAAAGGCGTCGAATTAACGCCTTTTGGCGATGTTTTTCTAGAACACGCAAGCACCAGCGTGGCAGCATTAAGAGAAGGCACAGAACACATTGCTCAAGTACAAAAAAAATGCATAAACCATATCAGCATTGGCGTGCTGCCGACCGTCGCCACCAGTGTTTTGCCCGAATCGGTTAAGCGCTTTCGAGCCGACAATATTGAAGCCCATCTGCACTTGATCTCTGGCCCTAACTCATCACTGATGGCACAACTGCGAGTAGGCGAACTGGATTTAGTCGTCGGTCGATTAGCCGTTCCAGAAGCGATGTCTGGTCTATCTTTTCAACACTTGTACTCTGAGCAAGTCACCTTTGCTGTTCGTCCCGAACACCCACTCCTGTCAAAAGATGATTTTCATATCAGTGACATTGCCAACTACACCATTTTGTATCCACCAAAAGGCTCCATTACGGGCCCTTACGTCGACCGATTCTTATTGTCCCAAGGTGTCGGTGCATTAAATGATCGTATCGATACCGTTTCAGACTCGTTCGGCAAAGAATTCATTCGCAATAATGACGCCATTTGGATCATATCTCGTGGAGTAGTTGCCCGTGAAATTGCTGATGGAGCATTATCTGAATTACCGATTGATACCAAAGAAACATTAGGCGCTGTCGGATTAACAACGCGTTCAGATTCAACACCGTCAATGGCATTAAAACTCTTTATGAAAGCCATCCGAGATACGGCAAAAAATCTCGATAATTACTATAACCCGACGGAGCATCAACCCAAAAGTAACACCACAGTTATAGAAAATGATAGTTAATACTTTAAAATGAAGTTCAGCGAATAAACGGTCCATTTGGGATATATAGAATTGACTCACCTTCCATTCTGAAAACGAGAATATTCAATACATCCCAAAAACTTTAAATAGAACCTTCTAAATAATAGTTCCTAAATAAGGTCGCTCTTTACATCATACTTTGTGCAAAACAGGTCGAAAACGGGTTTTTCATCCAATATTTTCTCACCTGTAAAAATTTCAAATGCATCGATTCCCTGATAAAAAAACAAATCAAAACCCGATACAATTTTGAGCCCTTTTTTATTAGCGGCAACCAAAAACTCAGTATCCATCGGAGTATAGACTGCATCAAATGCCCATTTTTGGTTCTCAATTAATTCAGCTGATATCGGCATCCCCAAACTTTTGAAGTGACCTACTGGCGTACAGTTCACCAACCCATCAACTTCCTTAGCCGCAGCGGGAATATCGTCTTTTGCAACATAACGCGCTTTGTAGCCTGCGTCATTAATCGCGTTGACTAACGAGAGCGCACTTTTTTCATTTAGATCCGTCACGAATACTTCGGTCGCTCCCACCTCAAACAACGCAAAGCCAATTGCTCTACCGACGCCACCCGCACCAATAATCAATACTTTTCCCGCCTGAAGATCCCCCACACGCCCCTTAAAACCACGAATAAAACCCGTGTAATCGGTATTAAAAGCACACACTTTATCGTCTTTAAGCAGCAAGGTATTTGTAGCGCCCACTTTCTTTACGGCATCATTTACTTCATCAGCACTGTCGATCGCTATTTGTTTATAGGGATAGGTTACATTCACACCAACAAAACCCTTAGAACGAATTTCAGCCAATTTAGTATTATAAGCCTGTGCGGAATCATCTTTAGGCTCTTGTAGCTGATAATCCACTGATATTTGATTAAGCCGACCCAACAGCGTATGCAAAGAAGGAGATCGAGACGCGGTAATAGCCTGACCAATTAAACCAAGATTTAGCATAACACTTGCCCTCTATATAACGAAAGATAAACAAATCCTATACTAAGATAGCGCTAATGAAGTATGAAAGTTACGCCTTATACAAACGCAAAAAATCATAGATTTATTACTCCTGAATTCATTATCAATAACAACCTCTTCCGTGAGGCAATTATTGGAGCTAAATAATAGCTACCCTAAAAACACAGCGACGACATCCACTGATGTTGCTTTCCTGATGCCGCTACCCCATATACCCAAACAGCCGTGGGACGAACAAAATCAAATCAGGAAAGAGCGTCATAATTGCCAGTGCAAACAACAGCACACCCGTGAACGGAATAACACCTTTGATAATATCCGCCAGCGGAATACGAGTCGTACCATTAATCACGAACAACAATATGCCGTAAGGAGGAGTGATCATACCAATCATCAAGTTAACCAATGTCACCACGCCAAAATACACCAGATCAATACCCAGCTCCCGACACGCAGGAATAAGCAATGGAACGATGACAAGCACAACCGTCGCCGTATCCAGCAAACACCCTAGCAATAAAAACAAAACGTTGATGGCAAGCATAAATTGCAAAGGCGAAAGATCCCAAGCAACTAAGGTATTCGCGACCGCCGTAGGAATATTTTCTGTCGATACGATGTAATTGAAAATAAGCGCTGCACTTATAACCAAACCGACGGAAGCAGACGACAACGCACTTTGCTTAAAGACATTAGCCAGCTCTTTAAGTGTGATGGAACGATATACGGTCGCAGCCAACAACAAAGCGTACGCAGCCGCTACCGCTGCGGCTTCTGTTGGTGTCGTTACCCCGCCGTAGATACCATACAGCAAGATGGCCGGCATCATTAAAGCCGGAAAAGCCTGCCAAGCGACCTTTGGGATGTCTTTTGTTGGCGTTCTTGGCTCTTTGGCAATGTTAAGTCTGCGAGCTTGGTAGGCGTTAAACGCCATTAACACCATACCCATAAACAAGCCTGGCACCAAGCCTGCAATAAAGAGATAACCAATAGATACATCCGAGACCAACGCGTAAATAACCATCGGAATAGAAGGAGGAATGATGGGGCCGATCGTCGCAGAAGCAGCAGTAATCGCAGCAGCGTACCCGGGTGGGTAGCGGTTGCCTTTGACCATCATTTCAATAACAACTTTGCCAACGCCTGCGGCATCCGCTACTGCGGAACCCGACATTCCAGAGAAGATCAAACTTGAAACAACATTGACATGGCCCAATCCGCCGCGTAAATGCCCAACAACAGCGACACAAAAGTTCAGTAGACGCTCGGAGATTGTCCCAGCATTCATGATGTTAGCAGCGACAATAAATAAGGGAACAGCAAGCAAAATAAAGCTGCCATATATGCCTTGAATAATTTGCTCACCCGCTAACGCAATATCTTGACCACTTGCAGCCAAATACGCGATGGCACCTACTATCATTGAAATTGCAATGGGTGCTCCAAACGCCGCGAGAGAGAAAACCACCAGCAGACAAAGGGAAAATTCAAAACTCATGATGGACTCTCATCATTAAATAAAGAGTGTAATCGAGGGAATACTTGGATCAGAGCTGACCACGAATAGCGGATGACAATTACAGCGATGAACAAGCCATAAATGCTGAACACATAGTTCAATCGAATGCGTAAATTCGCACTTTTCTTGATTTTGTAGAAACTAATGTAATCCCAAGTTGGAAGAAACGAATACGCCATCGCGCCCGCGATCCCAAGCGCAGCAATAAGTGCCATAATTCGTTGGGCTTTGCGTGGTGAGACCGAGTAAAGAACATCGAACTTGATATGGTCTCTTTCTTTTAAACAAAAAGCACTGGCCCAAAACACCAACCATAACCACAACGTAATGCAGACTTCTTCCGTCCATGCCAAAGGCATATTAAAAAAGTATCGGCTGATAATTTGTACCAAAAACACAACAAACATAGCCGCCAACATGGCGGCGGCTATGTTATCTGCCGTACTTTGTAAAACGCGTAAAACTCGTTTCACAAGAGACCTCTATTTACTTCCAAGTGCATTGATTTTTTCAAGCATACCTGTCGGCCAGGTTTTTGAAAGATCAGACTTCAAGTACTCTTCCTGTACATGAGTACGGAATGCCTCAACATTAGGCGTGTACACTTTTAAGCCTTTATCTCTAAAGAACTGCACTAGGTTTTCTTCAAGAGATAGCTGCTTTTGACGCGCACTTTCTGCAGCGTTGTCAGCCGCTTTTTGAATACGAGCCTGTTCGTCTTCAGAGAACTCTTCCCAAGCAGACATAGAGATCGCGATGTAATTGAAATCCACCAAGTGGCTTGTCAAAACGATTTGCTTAGTCACCTCATAGAATTTTGCATCTTTATCAGTAGGTAGAGGGTTATCTTGTCCATCGATCGCGCCTGTTTGTAGGCCTGTATATACTTCGCTAAAAGGCATAGGCGTTGCATTTGCGCCTAATGAGTTGCCTAGAAACTGCCAAGATTCAGTACCTGGCATGCGCATTTTCACACCTTTTAAATCAGCAGGAGTCTCGATCACATCATCAGTACGCAAATTCACTTGGCGGCGACCAAGATACATAACAGAAAGCAACTTAACACCTAAGTCTTCTTCTACTTTTTCTTTCAACGGCGTCATAAAATCAGCGTTAAATACGCGTTGCTGATGCTCTGCATCCTGCATTACATAGCCCGCTGTAAAAATAGAAAACTCAGGGAAAAACTCAGAAATTTGCTGAGCCGACGAGATCGTCATGTCTAAGTTACCACGCGCCATCGCCTCAAGTTCAGTACCTTGTTTAAACAACGCGGCATTCCAATGAGGCTCAAAGGTCGTAATATCTTGAATCTCTTTTGCAAACACTTCTGTCAGCGCAATAGCACGCTGATCCGTAGGGGAAGTGGCAGCAGAAAGACGAAGCTTTTCTGGCGCTGCAAAAGACGATTGGGCAAAAAGCACAGAAGCAATAAGGGTGGTTCCTGTAATCCAACGCTTGGTGGATCTTAGGGGATGTTTTAGCTTACTCATAGATATCTCCATTTTTATTATTTAGTGTCTTGCGTAAGTATGTGTTGCTTTATTTGTGAAATAAGCGCAACGGTATTCGCTTCAGGCGAACTATTATCAAAAGAGAATTTATTGATATTTTTCCAACAACAACGTTGATTGAGAATCTGTTGCGAGAACTCATCCCAATGGTTAAGTTTCCAAATATCGCGTTTCTCTCCTCTTTGAATAAGTCGTTTCTTTGTGACCTCTATACTCGCCGTTACTTCCACCACATGTAGATCAACAACGGACGAACGAAAAAAAGTTCGTTGTTTGTCTATGTAATCAGGGTCGTCAAAAAAACTGATAAAAGGCGCATCAATCACGACACATGAACTTGAAGACAAGGTGTCGTTCGCGACTTTAAACAACGTTTGATACTCTAGCGGCATGATTTTTTCTTTGTATAAAGCAGAGTTATCACGAGCGTTTGGCGCTTCACCATTTTGTTCGAGCAAAAGTCCGGTTAAACTATTGCAAATGGTATCTTTGTCTAAGTATGTTGCGCCTAGGCTGCTTGCAATAGCTCTGGCAATAGTCGACTTCCCTGATCCAGGAAAACCGACTATTAAAATCACTGCATGACTCACTCTTACCGCCTTACAATTCACATATGAGAATTTGGTTCGTATATACGAACGAAAGTAGATCGTTCAATTGATTTGATAGCGGTTGAGTATATCCAAACCACAATAAAAGTAAAATAAGTTTGTTAATTGATTGAGTTTTGAGTAAATTATCAATACTCATATTCATATATAAGAATTAAGTTCGTATATGCGAATACTGATAGACGGTGAATTATATGGAAACGATTAAGTTAAATAAGTCAGCCGAGCGAGTTGTCGATGTCTTATTTTTGCTCTCTAAAGCAGAACAGGCACTTACTCTAAACGAAATCTGCAAGGCATTAACCTTGCCTAAAAGCAGTGGTTTTGAGTTAGTACAAACCTTGGTTTATAAAGGCTTTTTAGAAATAGAAGACACTCGATTAAAAACCTACAAGTTAGGAATTGGCGCATTTGAAACAGGCATCGCTTATTTATCTAAAATGAGCGTGTCTCAATTGGCGCGTCCTCTGCTTCAAGAACTGAATCGACAAACAGGCAGCACAGTGTTTCTGGGTGTTGAAGATAAAGGAAAAATTGTTTATTTGGATAAAGCTGAAAGCTTTTCAGTCGTTCGACCCACAGCAAAACTTGGCTCTCGTCGGTTTATGCATACAACGGGGCTCGGTAAAGCATTGCTGGCTGCTTTAAACGATGAAAAAATTCACTATATCCTAACCCAAGATGACTTGCTTCCAAAAACAGCACATTCCAATGTGTCAATACAGGATGTTTTAAAAGACGTTCAAGCAATTCGTGATCGGGGCTACTCGATAGATGATCGAGAAGACAACATAGAAACCTACTGTATTGGTTCCGCCATATACGATCAATGGTCTCAACCTATTGCCGCTATTAGTGTTGCTAGCATGTACTCCGCGATGAATTCAGAACGTGAGCAAACCATCATTACATTGGTAAAAGAAACAGCATTAAAACTTTCGCAGCAGTTAGGCTACGGAGGGAACAAATTATATGCAAACTGATGTAATGGAGATTCAATATTACTAAGGATAATAAAACGATGTGGAAAAAGTTTGAAAACCTAAAAGCCATAGCTGATACAGGTATTCTATTAATTATTCGTCTCGATGATGAAAGCGAAGCACTGGCCGTGGCTGAAGCAGCCATTGCGGGCGGAATAAAAGCACTAGAAGTAACATTAAGCGTACCCAATGCCCTTGGCGTCATTTCCACATTGTCCAAAAAGTATAAAGATCAAGGCATCTTGATTGGTGCAGGCACCGTGCTGGATGCTGAAACAGCGCGCGCTGCGATCTTGGCAGGTGCGGAGCTTTTAGTAAGCCCTCATGTCACAACCAGCATGATCCAAATGGCCAATCGCTATCAAGCAGTGAGCGTTTGTGGCGCTTACACACCAACAGAAAGTGTAGCGGCCATCGAAGCTGGCGCTGACATTGTGAAGCTGTTCCCAGCAGATATGCTAGGGCCAAAGTATGTTAAAACAATTAAAGCGCCACTAGAACAAGCTCCGATCGCTCCAACAGGAGGCGTCACTCCAGAGAACGCTCGAGAATGGTTTGCCGCGGGTTGCGTATCAGTAGGCGTAGGCAGCTATATCTCCAAAGCCGCTCAAGGTACTGGTGATTACTCAAAAGTGACTGAAGCTGCTAAAACCTTCTTAGCCGCTGTCAAGGATGCTCGAAGCTCACTGTAATTTGTAGCATATAGCATTTTGCAGTGCAGGCAATCCATTAGAACAACAAACAAAGCCCTCGCCCTTCAGGGCTTTACCTTAAAAGGCCACACCTTCTTAACGTGTGGCCTTTTAATATATCAAAGAAAATCCCCTTCGCTCTTACAATCCACTAGTAATTATTACCTAATCACGGTTGCTCCCTTCTTTATCGCAACCACTGAATAGGTGTGCCAGTATTACATCTTACCCAGCGAGGTTTTGGCGTTTTCATCTCGTTCAATGAACGTAACAATATCAAACTCTACAAACAAATCCCGTACCTCAGATTCGGATAATGGCATGGTCGGGACACGAAAATTGGAAGCCCAACCGTCGTTTAACCCCATAAAATCGCCACTTTTAAGTTTGATTCGTTTAACGTTACGGCGGATTCCGTTTGTTTAGAATGTGGGTGAGAAAACGCACGTATATAGTATTGCTGCCAAATTTCCGTATTTTTATCCATACATCACTCCTGATACTGCAAGACGCGACCTTTAAGACCAATCAAGTTGTTAAATGGGACTTCTATCTGACACATCGACAACCCTTCTTCTATACGCATTGGGCCTCGGTATAAAAAAGCACCAATAAAAAGAAAATACGCTATAGCTAGAGCGCATTACCCATCGCTCCCGTCATTCTTTTGGCAATGACGCGGTGAACTGGCGCAACCGGTAACATATATAATCTTCCCATCCAGTTTTTTATATGGACGACAGTAGAAACCGTTACCATTGTCTCTGTGTCGTTAGCGTTTCTGCTTTTATGGATTGAAACAACGACACTTAGGTGATTGTCTTCGTCTCCTAATAAAACTTCATTTTCACTGTTTTCAAGGAGTGTAAAAATGCCAACCCGCTCACCCACTTTGTAGTCAGCACTAGGCTTTAAGGGATCAATATCAGACAGCACGCCTAAGTTTTTGAGGCCTAATAAGTGAACCAATCGGTTTCTCAAGACCATCATTAAATCAATCCAGCTTGGCGTTTTCTTCGCTACTCGGATAAATTGCGCTAGAGGATCTAGATCTGCCATTGCAGCTTGTACACTCCAAGCATCGTAAAAATAAGCTCCTAACGCACGAGGTTCAATTTTACTATTCTCTGGGAGTGCAGTCTTAAACGGTATGTTCATAACGTTACCTCACACACGGATGGCATCATCACTGTCCGTGTGATCTTATTAGTTAAAAGCATGGATTAAACGTATTAGTTAAAAGGCATTAGTCGAAAGGTTACGTAGGCCTGTCATATGAAACCGACCGTAGTTTACAGCCTCTCTTCTCAAAACCAAGAAACAGACCAAAGGCTGCATTGGTGTCTGTTGTACCACTAAAGTGTACTCCGATGAACTCGCCTACAAGAACATCGCCATTAATGTACGCTGTTTTTCGATTGAACGGAGTGTTTGACTGATAAAACTGATTACCCGTACTGAGGCGACGAACGATTCCGACCGACTTTAACCCGGATACAAATTGATCGTAGCGTTCACCCTCTTCCTCAACCAGCTCGACAATGTTTTCAAACGTCATATCTGACGTCGCTTGGTTTACTTCAGTTATACAGCCATCAGCATAGGCGACCTCGCTAACAAGGCCACTTATAAGACAGGCACTTACGATTGAAAGATACTTAATACTTCCTCTCCATATTAAAAAAAGGAGTGATAGGAACGATCGCGCCTTTAGAAAGGGAGTTTGTAATTGTCATGATGTGTTCCTTATTGTTGAACACTAGGACATCCCTGTTTCTAGCGGAGCGCTTTCCTGTTATTTTGAGGCTAAATCAACGTCTGCAAACGATCATTTGGGCTTCACTGCCCACGGTATTTTGTACGTGTTTAACCTTTGTTAAACATTTTTGCCCAACGCCATTAAAACAGGCATATTTCCTTTTGAACTGTTCATTGTAAAAGGGCTTGCCAGCTCGATATCTACAAAGCCGTTTTCAACCAACGCGTGTTTGACTCGTTTCTCTGACAATCCCATACCAGAGGACTCATCGTTAGAAAGCCAATCCCATTGCACAAAAACGCCGTTTCTTTTTAATAGTGATTTGAGCACACTTAATGTTTCTTCATAGTTGGGTAGAAAGCTGCAAACAGACGAGGCTACTATTAAGTCAAATTTGCGGTCTAATTCAGGGGAATTTTGAACAAGCTCTGTTGATAGATAGTCTGAGATAGACAATACGTTATTCAGCGCCTTGTTATCCAAATGCTTTATCATTTCTGAAGACGGATCTATCGCTACAATGCTTTTAACGTAAGGGCTCATTAGCTGAGTCAGCGCACCGGTTCCACAACCAAAATCCAGTACTGTAAGCCCGTTTATATCGATATTTTCTAATAGTACTGAAAATGCATTCTTCGCATACTCTTCAACCGTCGGATCTATATCCCAGTTTTCAGCATACTCGTCCCACTCGTTATTCAAAATCATCTCCCGCAGTTCTGTTTTTGAAAGGTCTTCGAAACCCAACTTGGTGTAAAATGCGTGTGCCAACACGACATATCGACGTTTTTACAAAAAACAGGTGTCTTATTTAAACTATTGTATTCAGCGCTTTGTTCGCTCTAATGCCTTATTAGTTTCATTTACAACAGTTGATATTACAGTACTACCTTCCCCACTTTTAATTTGTTCCAACAAAGAATAGAGTTTTTCATCAGTAGATATAAATAGCTTTGCTATTGCTGCTTTTGATTTTCGATAATTATCAATATTCTGATTTTTATCGCTAGTCCAAAATTTAGCAGGCGTGTCAAGACTTATTAACTGAGTAAATTCTGCTTGATCAATAGCATTGAAGGATGTGTATTTCTTCCTGTAGTCTACTTGCATTGCCGCCCCTTCATCGAACCATGCGGGAATCTCAAATTGCCGCTTGAAATAACCAACCCTGCTGAAAATTTCAGCATGAACCAACTCATGTGCTGTTACATCAATTTCGGCCTTATCAAATGCTAGCAATAAGTAACCACCCCAAGGAGCAAACAAAAAAGTTCCTGGAGGGCCATTAAGCCCATATCGTCCTTGTTCTTTTTTATTTCCTAACACCACCGTGACGGGGGATGCAACGGGGTCGCCGTACTTGGCAGCAATTCGCTGTCTGGCGTTTTCCAATAGAGCCAAAGTCTTTTTTTCAGCATCTTTAGGCAGGGATTTCGAAAGGTATACATTGTCTTCAATTTTTCTAAAATCTGAAAAGTCAATCAATGCAAGTCTTACTAAATTGGCATATGCATAACCACTGCCAAATACCACTAGAAAAAGTAAAGCTGTAACAATTTTCATGGTTTTCAATACACTCTCCCTTTAGAAATTAACGCTTAGTTAATCTGCACGAAACCTTGGCATACACTTTTGGCACTCCGCATTGACGCTCTTGTTGGCATTTTTTCCGTTGACTACCTAAATCTACCACTCATTCTAAGGCCATCTTTCATATTCAACCCCATTAGAATGAGATTGATTGCACCAGCAAGCAATTCAATGCCTTGCACTATATAAAAGTTGGTATCAATAGTGCCAACGGATGCCCAACGATCAAGAAATACGGCACAAGGTATTAGCACCAATATTCCATTGACACCAATAAACGGCATCCTCCTCATTTTTTGTTGTACGAGTTTTCCGCTTCTCCCTTTAGCTAGGGCGAAACCACTAACACCAGTTAATGCAATGGAAGGGACAAGAATAAATAGGCCTGGCCATACAATAAGACTTTTCAGATTCGCAGTAGACTCTAAAGTTCCTAAAATAATAACAAAAATAGTTGTTGAAAAAAAAGTGGCTATGCACGAGACAGCTATAAGCGCTGCAAGCCGATGGAGTACGAGCATCATGGTTTCCTCCAGAAGGAATAGTTGGTAACATATTGTCATTATGTGGGCAGCAACCAATGTTGTCAACATGTTGTCAATTTATCCGGAGGATGACAGATGAATGAGTCCAAAAAAGGTACAATGTTCACCGAAATTGTTCTTGAAGTATTCAAACTAGGAGGGCTTCTTGTCAGTGAAGGTGATCAAATGGGCCAAGAATTTGGCATTACGAGTGCCCGTTGGAAGGTCTTGGGAGCCCTCTCCCTAGCTGGCGAACCGCAAACTGTGCCACAAATAGCCAAAAGCATGGGGCTAACAAGACAAGCGGTACAACGGCTTGTTGACGCCATGTATGACGATGAACTGCTGTTGTTCAACGAAAACCCAGACCACAAGCGAGCAAAACTGATAAGCCTCTCGAAACTTGGAGGCGCCGTATTCTCGACGCTGGAAGAAAAGCAATTAGGGTGGGCGACAAAATGCTCAACTGATATCACCAAAGTAGAACTTACGGCAACGCTCTCTGTTCTTAAGCGAATCTCTACCGCTATTGACCGCTAACGTGCCGTAGCGACGAGAGGCTTCTGCTATGAATAGCGCAAACGCCGTGGAAAGCAAGTCTCTCAACCGCCATTGTTATATCCATTTATACCACTAAGCCTATATTGTAGAGGCCCTACTGGAATACATACCTCAATAAAATGTTTATTCTTAGGATGCTAAGACGCGAAAAACACTTGACCGTACGTAGGCCGCAAGCCAAGCGTTTTACGTCCTTTCTTGAGCAACTTTTTATATGCTTCTTTCGTTATTCAAAGAAAGAAAATAATCTTTTAACGTTTGCTTCCCGTACATTGGCGCACTCATTTCGATAACCATGACATTCATGAAAAACTCTATCGGACCGTATTTACTAGTACTTAGCAACAGCTTTGACGTTCTCAGTATAACCCGCCTAATCCAATCAGGAATGAATGTTATTTTCAAAGGTTTATTCACAGCCTCAAAAGCTATCTTTGCAATATCAATTTGACTCAGTATTTCAGGGCCGCCCACTTCAACTTCTTTTGTGTCGCCATTTATTGAATCAATACATACTTTGGCTAAATCATCACCATGAATAGGGTTAGACTTCAATTGGCCATTACCAAACAAATAAATACGGCCTTTCTCCGCCATATTATAAAACTCAGTTATATCAGAAAAGAAGCCACTAGGGCGGATTATGCAGTAGTCCAACCCTGACTTTTTGAGTTCCTCAACAAACTTCTCTTTTGCTTTACAGATTTGTAATGCTTTTAACTCTTCTCCGTGAAGAACGGAGATGTATATAAATTTTTTGACACCACCACGTTTCGCTTCATTAAGTAAATTTAGATTTGCTTGGAAATCAACGTCCATATAAGACAATCCGTCAGTCTGCTTTGTGATGCCTAATGTTGAAATCACTACATCAATACCATCACAACAATTTTCCAAGCTTAATGGATTTGTTACCTCAGCTTTCAATAAACTAACAGGTAAGTTTAGGTCCTTAAATTTTGATGGGGTGCGAACAAGTGCCGTAGTATGAAGACCTCTATCAACAAGGTTTTTAACAATGTGCATCCCAAGGTAACCAGTTGCTCCTGCCACGAGTATTTTATTCACTTGCTCTTCTCCATATTATGTAAATAATGATTGAGTACATTTCGGACGTATAGACATAATGAATCCCCACGGGGGCTAGCCTCCAATTCCGCAGATTAGTATAAAACCAGAGCCATAATTAGCGTTTATACAACTAAATAATGGAGGCTAGCATGTCTGACCATAACATATTATTTATCGATTTGGACTCTTACTAAGAGTTTTTTGAAATCGCTTATATTGAAGGCCAACGAAGCGCTAAACCCATCCACTTCGTCGTATCGCCAGCAGGTTCCCAAGACATATATGGACGTCTATGGAAAATATTTGAGCAAGAAATAAAAGACGGTTTTCAATCCAACCGCGACGATGTTCAAAGCTTTTGCCCGTGACAGAATCCTCTCCACAAAGAAAAGCGCGGCGAACACATCTCGAAATACAATGGTAGTAAGGGGTGTCAGACAAACTGACTTGTTGACTTCTTGGGCGCGGCATACGGAAACTCCTTTTTCCAAAGAAAAACACTGTTAATTTATAAGGGCTATCCATTTAGAGCAACCAGACACTATATCTAGTGTTTACCTCGTTTTAATGCCCTCATAGGTTAAGGGTTTTGTTGCTACTGATTGCTCAAGTAATCGATAAAATAATAGCCCTCTAGACCGCGATTTTCTTCTGTTAAATCTAAAGGTATATTCATCCAAGTAGTAATCAAGCTGCTTGGTTTGAACGGCACCTTGGTAGGCTCCCAATAGCCAGCGTTTCAACAAAGCAGCCACTCTATGAACTCCTGGCATGGTTTCGTGTGCAGGTATATCTGAACCAAGATGAACGGTCTTTTTTCTTGAGTATCCCATGTTATCAACCGAGCTATAAATCGCGGAACCGTCTGTATGAATTTGACTATTTGGCTCAATAACGTCCGCTATAAATTCCTCAATATTTCTTTTTGTCGCGCTATCTACTTGTCGTAATCTGATACGACCAAACCCTTTTGGCTCTATTAACTCTATCGCAATCAACACAACAAACTTCTTCTTATCCTGTTGATTTATATCGACTATACATCCTACGAAGGTTTCATCTACTTCAACAATTCCGGATAACTTATCTCTTTCTGAATTGATCATTACGTAACGCAATCGATGTAGTATTGCCCAAGCAGTTTGATAACTACCAAGTCCAAGTAGACGTTGTATACCAAGAGCACTTACACCATTTTTTTGATTTGTGAGATACCAAATCGCAGCAAACCAATCTTTAAGAGGCGTTCTCGTTTTATCAAAAATAGTTCCTGCCGTTACAGAAGTTTGTTTTCGACACTGAGAACATTTCAGTTTATTTTTAGGAAGGGTATAGGGAACACTATGAGTCAAACAATTTGGGCATATGAATCCATTCGGCCAACGGAGCGTTTGCACCTTTAAAAGCGCGCTCATACCATGCGAGTGCTTCTTCTACATTCTGGACATGCACCAGCATTGCACTTGGTCTCATGTATCTATATCCTTAAGCGCATCTACGCCGCTTTTTACAAACGCTCGAAGTTCCCCATTTAGGAAATATATTAATACGGAGCACCGTCAATTTTTCGGACTGGAATACTTGAAAGCACGTCGATGTCAGCCATGTTCACATTGACTGCTAGACTTCTTCAACGCACTTTTCTGTTGTTACATAATGAGTAACACAGCCACATGAATTACAACGATGAAACTCAACGTCTTTATCGCCCCAACAGTAAAAAACCGTTTCTTCATTACATGTAATTTGTACATCTTTTGGCACGAAATGAGCCCAAGAAGAAGCATAACGGCGACGAATTGAAGCTAATGCGGGTATCGCAGCCTATGTACTTGGAACATGTTTCAACTGGTCGTAAGACGCATCTAAGACAATACCAAAATAATCTTCCAATGCCTTCATATAAGACTCTCCAGGCGATAGTTCAATCACCTCGGTACGGTCTCCTTCAATCTTCTTAAGCGTAAAGTTATACAATGAATACATTCCATTGCTAAGAGGCTGTACCGCGACACGTGCAGAAAAGAAAAAAGAGTTAGGGTGAGTCGATGTAAAATGATTCGCGTAATCAAGGTCCCCCTGACAAACATAGCCTAAATCGAAGCTGTATAAATCAGCCCACTCACCTTCTATCTTAGTTTGGAATAAAATCCCAAGGCACGCATCCTCGACGTAACGATAAGTTTTATCTCTAATGCTAATGACTTGATTGAGAATTAACGGTAACGGCGCTATCGGAGTATTCGAACCAAACCCAGCATCAACAACCCATTTATCATCACCCAATGTAACAACTGAAAATTGATGGCTTCGACCAGAAGGCGAGCCAGAAAGATGCACTCTGCCCAGTATCGGTTGGGCATCAAATCCATAGTGCTTTAATGCCATCAACATCAAACCATTGAGCTCATAACAATACCCACCACGCCAGCGATAAACTAACTTATCGTATATGTGACTAGGATCTAGACTAACCCCTTGATTTAGACAAATATCAAAGTTTTCAAACGGAATCGACAGCAATTGGGCTGCATGCAAATCGTGCAGTGAATCCCGTGTGACCGACACAGCGCTAGAGATACCGACTCTTTTGGTGTAATCAGAGGGATTGAACTTAAATTGTTTCATCTATACAACCTTTTATCGAATCAACCATCTATTTCGAACTCATATATTGTTTTTTCATGCTCTTCGCTGACAAAACACGCTTCTGCTTTAGTTTAACGTTTACCACCTATTAGTGCTAAACCTAAACGAATGAGCTAAAAAACGCCCTTAAAAAGCACCATTTTATGTTAATAAGCTTTAAAACGCCCCAATAGTAAACACTCCAACACTAAGCCAACCTTGCATTCTTTTGCACCCTTATTGATAAACCACTAGAAATTAGCTCAACAATAGGACGAACTTTTTTGATTTCTTTTGATACGAGAACATCAAACTAAAGTTTCCCATACATCAAGCATTGGCGAATTTATTGCATTTTTGCGACACAAATATCCACCACAACGACGTGTGTTGATATAAATGCAACGGAGCATATTTGAAATGACCTTGAAAAGTAAAAACATGGCCCTTTCACAAACAGAACTGAAATGGCTACCTTGGTTTGGCGCTAATGGCGCTTTCTCTCTATTTAAGTCCTGTTATCTGAATCGAGATACATACCAAAATGTTGAAAAAACCTTTGAAGGCATCGCCAACACGCGAGTGAAGCTATTAAACACGTGGGTGAATAACCAATGGTCCCAACTCGAAGTTCTACTCGAACTCGTATCTGAAAATTTTCCGAACGTTGAACTGTCGGCTCTCGAAGAGCGACTCAATATTGTCAAAGACGTAAGCGAATACTTTGTCATTAACCCTGAAGGTGAGGTCATCCAATCGACAGAAAAAAGCCGAATAGGAAGCAAAGACTTATCCAGCAGAGCTGTTTCAAAAGGACTAGAAGACTATTTTTTACATGGCCCTTATGTTGACTCGAACACGCTAAAAATTGGCCCTTCTAGCTCTAAATTTCACGACGCCGTGAGTTTAATGTTTTACCTGCCCATCAAACACAATGGTAAAAGCCTTGGGGCTATCTGTGCTCGTGTCCCAAACGATGTTTTGGGGGATTTGATTCAACGAGAGGCGGGTCATATATACAAAGAGTCGGGCGACAACTATCTCTTTATGGTTAAGTCAGTATTCGATAGTAACACTCTACCTGGCACGGCATTATCTCGGTCACGCTTTGAAGACAATACCTTTAGCCATGGAGAGAACCTCAAAAGCGGTGTTAATACTCGCTGGGGACAAGTGAAAGTAGAACGCCATACTGAATTTGAAATTCGCTTCACAGATCCAGCAACCAAAGAACTGCATCCCGGAGTGAGAGAAACAATAAAGCGGGGAGAAAACCTTTTTGTCACCTACCCCGGCTATTCTGACTATCGACACATTCCGGTTATTGGCAAAGGCGTCACCTTTCAACTTAAAGGCAGCCCTGATACTTGGGGGATGATGTGTGAAGGCGATTTAGAAGAAGTTTACCGACGTCGCTCAATCAATATTAAGCTTATGAAAAGCTTCTTATTGTCCGCCAGCACACCTTTGTCGATCCATTTGGGGCTACACCACTTTACAGACCTGTCCGCGACCAGCACCAGCATCATCGCTTTTTTGAGCCTAATTTTGACCTGTCTGTCTTTCAATCATTTTAGCTCTAAGAAAATAAGCCGCAATATGACGCAAATGACAGAAGTGATTCAAACCGTCGCAGAAGGCGAAGGCAACTTACAACAGCGACTCGACGGCGAGCTCAGTAACGATGAAACCGGCGATTTAGGCCGCTGGATGAACAGTTTCATTGATAACCTAGATAACACAATCGGCAACGTCATCTCTGCGAGCAACAACGTCAAAAACTCCAATAATTTTATGGCGCATACTAACGAAGAAGCCAAAAGCGCATCGCATTACCTCGCTTCCACTGTGGAAAACATGCTCGATATGTTCCAACGACAGGTAAACGAAGTTGAGAGTGCTTCCCAAACCGCCAACCAACTAAAGCAAACCATGGACAAAGTCGTTGAGAAAGCCAAACAACGACTGATAGAAGCGAAAACTGGCACGCAGGAAATTCGTAATGTCGTAAAAACTACCGCTGAGTCTGTTCAATCACTCGATCATAAAACAAATGAAATTGCGGGCATTATTACGACAATTTCAGACATCACGAACCAAACCAATTTACTTGCGTTGAACGCAGCCATTGAAGCTGCACGAGCAGGTGAACACGGACGAGGATTTTCTGTCGTAGCCGACGAGGTAAGAAGCTTAGCCTTAAAAACCGCAGAGGCAGCAGAAGAGATTCAAACCATGCTAGAAGGCATTCAAGAAGAAACACGTAATGCCGTCAGCTTCATGGAAAAAGGCGCTGCTAACGTTGACCGTAACCTTCAAGTAAACGAAAAATCCGGGGACGAAGACAACGTGCTATACGAACTCGTCGACTCCCTCTTTGAAGCCATGCACTTACTCAATGAAGGCAACAAAACAAACTCAAACACAGCACACGAAATGAGCGTGGCAACCGAACAAATGAAACTTTCAATCGCAGATTTACAAAGACGTTCATCTCGCATGGGTCTTTCTGCCTTAAAACTCAACTCTTTAGTCGGTCAGTTTCAGGTCAGCTCGAAAGCGTAAGGCAATTTCGAGTCAAGAAAATTAGGGGCAGATGAAAAATAGCTCAATTTTTTCATCTGCCCCTAATTTTATTTTTCACGAGTGCACTCCCTACTCCTGCTTAGAACTCTCCAAGCAGCGATGAGTAAAGTGCTATATACAATCCATTCAGCCAGTCTTTGTAGACCGCCGCGTACAGGTGAAAAAGAGCCATCCATCATAAGAGAAAATAGCACGATCCACACTATTGAACAGGAAAGCCACAAAATTCGCCTATTGATTCTAATTTTAGGAGCAAACGCAAATAGCAACAATGCTGACCATGTTCCAATATAAGTAAAAATTCCGAGTGCATTATGTACCGCTTGGCTAGTGCCACCTGTGGCAGGACAACCAATATCACATGGCGCAATGGCCGAACCAATATATGCAACAGGTTCAGCAAAAAGCAGCCAAACACCCACTTTAGTTACACCGTGTATTGGAGCTTGACTAAATACAAACACGATTAGAATGGCAGAAAGTACTCCAAAAGGGACAAAACCAAGATAGCCAATTAGCGAGGTATACGGTGTGTCTGTCGCATTCAATTCACTAATATACTGAGCTAGATGAGAATAATTTGGCTTTACCATGCCGCCACCAAAGAGCATCGCCAAGTAACTTATGGCAACAGCACAAATTAGGGAAGCCGATATTTTTCTCTTGATACTAAGATCCATAGAATTGTTCCGTAATGCTATGAGATGAGCGTTCTAGGTAAACTCGCTACTAACCAGATGGATGTCCTATATACACTGTCTCTTGGTATATTTGAGATAATAGGTACATCTCAGAAAAATCGTTGTATTATTAACGGCGGTCATAACACGGGAGGCTTTGCTCAGTCACCCTCGATTGCGATGGCGGTAATTGCAGCCCTCAAACGTGAGGAAAACGCAATGCACTCAGCCTATAACCCTAATCGCTTTGATAAGCTTCAAGTAGAGTATATCATGTATGACAAAACGCTTGCTGGGTGATTCGTCATCCATTACATTAGAAAATATAATGGATGGGCTGTATGTTAATTTACGTCCCATGCAACCCCAATATCACGCCAAACCGTTATATGAGATTTTATTAACTCAGCAGTCCTTGTTTTTGTGGGACTACCTACGAGATGGACCTTTTGATTCTGTAGATCACTACTGTTCACACCTCTTACAGCTTTCCAGACAAGCCTCTCATGGGGCGTATATCATTGAAGATAGGCGGAACCAATCCATATTGGGCAAGCTCTGCTTGCTACATTTTGATTCCGACGCTAAATCTTTAGAACTTGCCTATATCGTTTTTGGGGCAAAGGCTCGAGGAACATATTTGGGTAAGGAGGCAGCTTTCCTTGCGATTAACTCTGTATTTGAAATACATGATTGTCGTATTTGTTGCTGGCGTTGTGACTCAAGAAATATAGCTTCGATTAAGTTCGCCCAAAAATTCGGTTTTGAACAGATATCAATAATTAGCAATCATATGGTTGTAAGAGGAGAGGTAAGAGATACACTCTGTTTTGAGCTTACCAGAGACAATTGGTTTAAGGCCAAAAACAGTCTAAGGGAACTTATTAAGCTTTAATCAGTCAGGTCCCAGCAATATTTACGCTAATTATTTAAAAGAACGATAAAAATAAGCGATATTTTAGCCTTGCTATCATTCGAGAAAAACCACCACCGAAACCCTGCCAGTGTCGCCTCTGATTTAGACACTAGAGCAAACACGCAAGACACCCACTACATAGAATCAGGAAATACTTCCCTGCCCCAAAATCGAATCCGTAGCTTTAAAACCAGAAATTAGAGTGGCGATCTTGGAAGTTCGCGGTGAGCAGGAAACCATTCTAAATTTTCACGCGATAAACAGCCTCATAACGCTCACATTTCATGATCTTAGATCCGTTTAGGAATGATGGGTAAATTACGCGAGTAGCCTTGTGCAGCTTAGGTTTGGTCTGGCTTTAGGATTTGAGTGCGAATATTCCTTTAAGCTTGCTTCCGCTCCTACGATACTGCTTGAGTTTGATTCGAACTGAGTTGCAATTGTTATCCAATTCTCGTGAGAAATGCCTACTCTTTGAAAAATAGGCGAAAGTGATAGATCGATTGAACCTCTTTTATCCTCCCGAACAACGCGTCCGGTGAGGTCAACAAGATCAAAGTAATCTTTAAGCTTAAAGGCAATTCCAATGGGTTGGTTCTCTCTTTCATTGCCTATAAACGGCATCAACTCTTTTGGTTGCTCTGCACGCTTCGCTGACTTAACTCGTTTCTTTACGCTGGTAAATTGAGAGGTTTCAGGCGTGTCTGCGATATTCGCTCTGAGTGGATTGAGATCGACATACGCCATGCAAGCAATTAACGCTGCTTCATCCAAGAGTGCCTGAGACTTGAAGCGTCCTTCCCACAAATTTGTCGGGAACAAATTTGAACAGCTTTAGCGGGCCCGAAGAGTAAAACGCTGGACGCGTTTTATAACAAGGCCTGTACAATTATCTTCAAAATTTGCTTGTCTTGCTATTGGCTCACTTAGATCTCTCACTTGTGCCATTGTGGTATGAACCAGCTAATATCCATGAGCCGTTTACGATAAGTCTCGGCCGTCACTTCCAACATCTCCATCACAGCCTTTGGCAGCTCTTTACCTCGAATATATTTCTGACTCCCTTATGGAGCTTGTGCCAACGCTCAATGACTTCACGAGTTGTCCATTCCTTAGCTTCTTGCTCATTCACATGCAAAACAACATGAACGTGGTTACTCATCACAGCATAAGCACACACATCGATGGCAAATATTTAAGCTAGAAATAAAAGACGGTTTTCGATCCAGCCACGACGATGTTCGAAGCTTTTGCCCGTAACGATATCTTCTCCACAAAGAAAAGCGCGGCGGACACATCTCGAAGTACAATGGTAGTAAAGGGTGTCAGATAAGCTAACCTGTTGACTTCTCGGGCTCGGCATACGGAAGTTCCTTTTTCCAAATGAAATATACTGGTTATTCATACAGTTTAAAATATACGCCGTCAATTCGAATGAGGGTCTTAGATAAACTTAGCATGAGTACCAGATGTCTACTTTTTCATTGCAGAAATTTCTGATCGAGTTATGCTAGGGCGAACTGATTAGACGCTTTTTTAGTGATACTCATTTCAATCGATATCTTGTTTTACTGAGCTGTTTTAAGAAAATCTAAAGGAATAAACCTTATGGGATTCGCACTTAATATCCAAGATGAAACCACTTCTGGTGACGTCATCAATTCCACCATTATCCAATTCCCCGCCGAAACCGTTTCAGTTCGAACTTTGATAGAGACCCGAGTCGCTGCAGAAGTCGAAAAATATCGGGAACAAAAGCAAGAACACTTTTTGGGCCTGGTTCGTCCAAAAGATGCAGAGGAAGAATTGAATGGTTTTCGCCTTAAGGAACTGAAAAATATCGACCTTGACGAGCAAAAAAAAGTTGCCCTTGATGCATTTAAAACTAATGGTTTTTTTCTCTTGGTAAACGATAAGCAACTCATTGAGCTTGATGACGAAATCGTTATCACCCCCAAATCGAGAGTTGTATTTCTAAAACTCATTCCACTTGTCGGTGGGTAATCCCAAACAAGGACGTATTTTTAGTGAATCTTTTTAGTAATGTTTTGAAGTTCGTTTCAAAAAATTCTACAGAGCCTTCCATTCAACGTGTTTCTAAAACAGACATTGATTTATCACAGTTAATTGAAAAAGTAATTTGTGAGTTGAAATCTAAAAAACGCCTCTATGATATTTCTCTATCATATCTAGAGAGTGGCAAGGCAGTTATGGCTCTTACTCCAGAAGAATCCCTGGATATATTAATGGTTGCGCTAGTACGCTTAGGAAATAGAAGACATAAACAAGCTGATAACTGGGGAATTGATAGATATGAGTTTGCTGGGGAAGAAGCCATTATTAGGGGTGTGCTAAAACGTAGTTTACCTTACACTCGTGATCACATTCTATTGATGTTGAAAGTCTTGTCTGAAGCTAAAACTCTTAGTACCTATCAATTTCCAATAGCACCAATCGTAAAAGCTACAGAAATTTTTTATTCTGATAGTAATGAAGATATGGAAGCAAAAAAATTACTTGAAAAAATCGCCGAGAACATTCATAAAACGAGCGAAGGCAGAGCTGATGAAAGGCGCCTGGCAGACCGTGTGTTAAGAATACTGAGTTCAGATGGTAACGCTGTTATTCCTATAAGTATGGGAGAAGCGTGGGGTGACCAAGCTGTTAAGGATATTCAATCATTTGACGAAAGTATTCAGCTCGCGTGGAGTGATTTATTTAAGACTTGCCAAAATACCAAGCCATCTAAACCGTCAAAAAAATGGATTAAAGAAGCGCAGACTTCGCTTGATAAAATTGGGAGGGAGAACTTTGTCAAATACACAACCACATGGTTTAGCCTATTGGATAAGCCTCGAACGATTACGCTGACGAGGCGAAACGAATTTAAGACGGACCTTAATTTAGTATTTAATGATAGCAATGCAGACCTGATAAAAGGTTTGGTTTGGTGTTGTTCGATTGAAGAGAGCAGTGAGATTGCTAGCGCTCTTACAAAAGTCGGTATTATTTCATTTAAAAAAATACCGGGGGTAGGAGCAAAATCCACACGCATTGGTAACGCAGTTATTTACGCGTTATCTGCAATGCCTGGAAGGTCGGGCCTTTATCAGCTTGCTGTACTCAAGATTAAAGTAAAATATCGTCACGCTATTAGCCTTCTTGAAAAGTCTCTAGCAGCGGCGGCTGAGCGCGAGGGATTCTCAGTAGATGAGTTAACTGAAATGGGAGTGCCTAGCTTTGGTTTAGATGATGTAGGCCTTGGTGAAGAGGTTTTAGGCGATTTCACTGCATTGCTGACTGTTAGTGGGTTTAATAGTATTGATCTAACTTGGCGAAAAGAAGATGGGAAAATTCAAAAAACTGTCCCTTCTTTAGTGAAAGAGAATTTTGGAGCTGAACTAAAAGAATTAAAGGGAAATATTAAAGATATCAAATCCATGCTTTCCATACAAAAAGAGCGTTTGGAGAATCTGTTTCTAATCGCTAACATCTGGGATTTTGATACGTGGAAAGATCGCTACATTAATCATCCACTCGTGGGGGTGTTTGCTAGAAAATTAATTTGGATGTTTGAGGATGGCGATAACAAATGCCTTGCGATATTCGAAGACGATTTATTTAAAAATGTTTCAGGTGATGATGTCTCCGAAATAGTAAAAGAGAGCAAGGTATCGCTTTGGCATCCCATCTCCTCCTCTGTTGAAGAAATTCGTGCTTGGCGGGAGCGACTGTATACACTGGAATTAACACAACCCTTCAAGCAAGCACACAGAGAAGTGTATTTGCTCACAGACGCAGAGAGAACAACAAATACGTATAGTAACCGGTTCGCCTCACATGTTATTAAGCAGCATCAATTTAACGCTTTAGCATCAACACGGGGCTGGCATTACACTCTTCAGGGAGCATGGGATGGCGGCTATGATGACATCTGTAGTATCCGGTTGGATCAATATAATTTATATGCCCAGTTTTGGGTGAATACCATTGGTGAATATGGAAATGATACGTCGGAGTCAGGCATCTTTTTATATGTCAGCTCAGATCAAGTACGTTTTTATGAAGTTAGACCAGATATGAATGGTTTAAATGACGCAAATATCAATCGCGATCAACCTATACCATTAGAGCAAGTACCAGCTTTGGTATTTAGTGAGATATTTAGAGATGTCGATTTGTTTGTTGGTATCTGTTCTGTGGGTAATGACCCAGAGTGGTCTGATGGTGGACCGGATGGCCGATATAGCAACTACTGGCATGAATTCAGTTTTGGTGATTTATCTGCTAGCGCGCAAACAAGAAAAGAAATTTTTAAGTACCTTGTACCTAAATTAAAAATTGGATCGCAATGTAAGTTTATCGATAAGTTTTTGGTGGTAGAAGGTAAGCGTCGAATCTATAAAATTCACTTAGGTTCTGGAAATATTTTGATGGAACCGAATAACCAGTATTTATGTATTGTTACTGATTCGAAAAAACACACAATGGACAAAGGTGTATTCTTGCCGTTTGAAGGCGATAAAACACTTTCAATGATTTTATCTAAGGCCGTATTGTTAGCTGCAGATGACAAAATCAAGGATCCTTTAATCAATGCACAAATTGATCATCGGTAAATTAGGAGATAAATCATGCAAGGCGCCCACTACATAGAATTTGAGCTAGAAATAAAAGACGGTTTTCGATCCAGCCACGACGATGTTCGAAGCTTTTGCCCGTGACGACATCTTCTCCACAAAGAAAAGCGCGGCGGACACATCTCGAAATACAATGGTAGTAAGGGGTGTCAGATAAGCTAACCTGTTGACTTCGCGGGCGCGGCATACGAAAATTCCTTTTTCCAAATAAAAGATACTGGTTATTTATATAGTTAAAGATATACGCCGTCAATTCGAATGGTTGTCTCAGATAAACTTTGCCAAGTCCGAATGCTTTGACTTTTTAGCTGTGACCACACTCATACCTTTAAATAAGCTCATGCTCTACCAGAGCCTCTTCCCACAAAGCAAACCTATTCTCACGAAAATACTTTCTCAGTATGCTTATGATTTCAGGCGATTGAAAACTATTATTTTCTATACAGGCTTTTAAAATCTCTGAACTTACAACGTCCATTTCTTTAATTTCAGTCTGTGGTTCGCAACAGCCATAACCATCAAAAGATATTCGTACCAAGTAAAGGCAGCCATTTGGGTCTACATCAAAGTCGGCAAAGACCGAATCCTCCTGCAAAGCCAAGCAATACTTACACGGTCGGGTCGGGATTGGTTCAAATTTACGAATATCCATGTTTTTCGTATAGCTAACGATTTGAGTAAGGGGCCATAGCGAAGCGGAGGTCCCAGCGAACGCAGGGAGCGAGCTTGACCGACTGATTAGGTTGGCACTTCACCTCTCTGCTTCCATAGTTCTCACAATAGATTTTGATTTTAAAGACTCGAGAACAGGCTGCAGCTGCGCCAGTATTTTTACCACTTTATCAAGATCCGTCTTTTCAGCTTTGCTTGATGAGAGCGTAATGATTTCTTTCTCCAGCATTTCTATGCTGTCGATTACTTCCTCTAATTGAGCGGTAATATCAGGTGAACCATCTGGTGGATATAAAAGCTTCTCTATCTTTGCCACTCTATCTTGTAAATTTTTGACATCGCTTTCTGTAGTGCTCACTGCCGTCCCCCAAAGATTAATACCACTTACTATTGCGACCATAACGAATACAGCCGTCGTTGATTTAGATTCCAGCGCCCTCTTTTTCTCCGCCGCTTCAATAGTAGTTTTACAACTTAGTTCGTTCTTGAATAGATAGGGGGAAACAAAGAGGTCAAATATGCTCTTTATAAACGTAATTACAAATATAAGAATGCTTGTCAATAGAGTCATGATCTACAAGCCAATCTACGCCATTGCCACAGGCTTGATTGGAGTGGAGCCTTTTGCAGTACAATTGCGAAGCAATGGCAAAAGATGTAATCGAAATTAAGTCCTGTGCACAAACTTGTTAAGCGATTTTTGACCATAGAGCCTCAGCTAAATTTTTTGTTTTATCTATTAAGTTTGGCATTTCTTCTTTGAAGTACTTTAATCCACCAGAGTGGTTATCAGTACAATAAAAGTCTTCGTCGATATGATAACCGAACATGACTTCTGGAAGACTTAGATCTTCTCCTAAGCTTGCAGAAGCAACCCACTCCCTAAAGTGATCGCAGTCTTCTTCTGACTCTAGGTTTAACTTTGTTGCTCTCAGTGCAAAACGCTCTGAATAAGTGAGCTGCTTTGCAATTGGGAAGTCAGTTGAAGGCAATGATAAGCAGTGCCTTGGGCCTTTCAAAGAAAGCATATACAAGTAATCGAAAGGTTCTTCCTCTTTCAGAATTTTATCATCTGCCCAATCAATAACTTCTTTATCAGTTAGATAGTCTTCTTGATATAAAGCGATGATTATTTCGATACTCATGTTTTCCATTCACCTAACATTTTATTAATAGTCATACCCAGCCGCACAGGCATGATTTTCACCCAACCTCTAACACTCTGATCTAAATAGGATTTCAGCTTTATATAAAAACCGTGCCATGTGGATAGGCATACATCTATATATTTATCGCGATAACACCTTATTTCGGCCATCCATTCACTATATCCTCGATACTAATACACTTTCAAAAAGCATGGTAGACGAAGTAAGAAAGTGAATTTCATTCACCTCAAAAATAGTTTAAAGCTCGTTCAAGCCATCGCAGTCGCTTAGAGTTTATTGATAGAAATTACTATTAAAGTGACACTCTCATTTTTCGACCGCCGACTGGTTTCAGTCCATTCAGCTGGTAAAAAGAGAGTGTTTTGTCAAATTCGGGCAATGGTGGGGTGCATAATTCAATGTAAGACCAACGATGTTGGATGCCATGTTCTTTGACTTGATTTAACAACCTATCTCCCACGCCTAAGGAGCGCTGTGTGGCAGAAACATAGAATTCTTGAATCAAGCCAATTTTACCACCACAGTACAAGGCATAGGTTTCTGTAAATGTTGCAACGACACTAGCGCTGCGCTTCAAAAGCTAAACGCCGAAAGCTAGGCTTCTGAGAAATCCACGTCTTCCACAACGTTATTCTGAGCGCGAACAACAAGGGTACCCGCCATTTTATCGTGCCAGCCTTGCTTCTTACGGTCCCATGCAATCCATATAACCCCTAAAAACAGAGGGATAAAGGCAATAAAGTAGCCAACATATCGGATGATTGATTGTTGAATAGACGGTGGGTTTCCTGTTTTAGCGTCAACGACTTTTAGTTTCATGGCCATTTTCCCAGGCGTTGCCGACTTATAAACCCAGAATAGGATCGTCACGGAAATGGGGAAAACATAACTAATGAGGAGATCCGGCACACCGCGAAACACGGCAGAGGAATCAAAATACGAAGCGCCGTATATTGAATAGAGAAGCGGCATCGTAATGAACATCATCAATATTGAATCAATCAACGTCGCGACCATTCTTATCCAAAAGCCCGAATATTTATATGAATCGTGTAAGTTTTCCATTTCCATGCTGCCCATGATGTTTCCTTTTTCGTGATTTAACAGCAGCCCTCCGTTGCCTCTCAAAAAGTAGAGGTACTTGATCTATCGGACAGCGGTGTGATCAGTGTTAAGCGTTGCTTTCTTAGTTGAAAGTGTCTTGACCGAAAGTATCTCGACTGAGTGTCACGAACGTCCATACGTCGTTTTCACACAGTAGAAAGCGTCCTTCTGCTTTTAAGTCTGCTCGTGTTTCGTCTTTGACAAAGCCAATTTTTTGTAGAATTTTACCAGAAGGGGCATTAGCGATTTCTAGGTAGTGAGCATTGAGTTTTTTGAAGCCAAGGATGTTGAATGCGTTTTCTGCCATCAATCTGGCGGCTTTCGTGCCGAGCCCTTTTCCCCAGTAATCGACGCCTAGCCAATACGATAATTCAGCCTCGCGTTTATCCCAATCTATTTTTTTAAGGATACAGCATCCGCAAACGCTGTCGTCTATTGAAAGAACGAAGTGCATTTCGGCGCTAGGCACGGTTAAGCTGGTGTTCATCCAACCCGTAACGTCTTTTTCATTGCAGTTTTCAGGGACACCGCTGGTATCTGAGATACGAGTGTCACAGGCAATCTGCACTAGAGGCAGAATGTGTTTTTCTTGAATCAGTTCTAACTTCATGGATCGGTCTATAGAAAAATAATTATAAGCAGCGTTTAACAGCCGCTGTTAAACTCTCTACTCTATGCGCACATTAATCCTTGCTTGAACTAGTGCGCGCCGTGAAAGGCATTATGCAATCTTAGGCGGCGTCTTGCTAATGGCTTTGGGGCTCTTTTCCCAACGTACTTTGATCTCGAATTGCTGACGATCATCTTCTTCAGACGCCGTTACTTTCAAGCGCAAAAGACCTTGTGGTTCCAAGGTCAGTTCGCCGTCTTTGTCATCACTGAATTCGAGTTTGCCTTTGCCTACACCTTTCGAGATAGCTTTCAATACATCTTGGATGTCGCTCGCGTCGAGCAATGCTTCATGCTTAAATTCAGTTTTTGATTTCATAGTCCATCACGCGTAAATATTATGAAGTTCTTTTGGTCGTAGTACTTTCGCCAGTGGGTAATCACAGCTGATACCAACAACCCCTTTTTTCTTGTCAATTAATGTCGCACCGATGCCATAGCTGTCCAAGCCTTCTTGTTGACGCGAATGCTCATCTAGCGTGACATCGCCTTCAATATGAACAAGGCCTTTTTTAATGGCGATTCGCTGACCTTCATCTCGGTTAACATGGCCTTGCACGACGACCTTTATACCCGCTCGGTGAATCGCAGTGACACCCCGCTCTGTTAAAGGTAAATCTGCATCACGGTATTTTGTACGGAAAGTATTGGCAATAGAGCTGTAGTAGAAACCAAATAAGTCGCGGCGCTGTAGATTCTTATGGAACGCTTTGTTGGCGTATTTGGTGCCATTTTTAAGCAACAGTTCGCCCATGGTATCGTCTAGTCCAGCGTGTAAAAATAAGAAAGACCCACGCTTAGCAACCAACTCCATTTTACGATAGAACCAGTTAAACTCGCCTTTTTTATGTAGAAACAGTTTCTGACATACTAAAGAGGCGGCATAAACTTGGCGAAGGCTTAAGCCTGCGTCTCGGCAATGCTGTTCAAAACTGTGAGATTTTGATTCCATCTTGCGCACTTCTCGATCGATGCCCTCTGCCGTTAGAAAGCCAGCGGCATGAAACGGGAATTCATTAAACCATTCATCACCGGGAAAGAGCTTCTTACGACACGTGTCTTCATCTGGAATTTTTTTATCCCACTTTTTGCCATCAAGGTACTGATCGAACACTTCACGAAACAGAGGAACAACTTTTTTCCCCATACGAACGAAAAGGTGTTGGTTACCCACGTCTTTTTTACGTGCAATTGCAAGCAAGCCCATGAGTAGTCGCAGGTCATGATTGCCTGCCAATAGGGTTACGTTTGCCTTGAGGCGATAGAGGTGTTTTACGCTACGTAATAGGTCAAGATTACTGGGGCCTTTATCGAGACAGTCGCCACCAATAATAATCTCTGTTTTCTTGCCCACTTTGGTAAGTCGGTATTTGCACAGGCCGTCTTTTTTTGATCGGCGTTCTGCCAATCCCGCACCAATCAACGATGCTTCGAATGCCGTTGCATCGGCATGAGGATCGGAGATGAACACAACGGGCTTTTTAGGCCAGTAGACTTTCTTCTTCCAATACTTATTATTGGGTGCTTCGTGCGGTTCACGAACAGCGGCGTTGCATGAGCTTTTATCATGTGGCCAAGGCGTCCATTTTTTTGGAAGTCGGGCGATGATGTCTTTGTGCTGAGGACGTTTGGAGACCTTGGGTAGAGGATTTTGCATTATTAACCTATATTTTCAGAGTGGGCAGGATCAATCTGGTACTTCTTGGATCTGACGCTTTTTCCAATCCCCGAAAAGTTTGGTCGGATGCTGATCATTGGCAAATTCCAAAACCACAGGATGCCCATAGTACATACTAAGCTGCTTAATATCGCAAAAGTTTATGACATTTATATGAAATGCTGCATGCCGTATGGACGCTCCGTGGCCAATAAACAACTTAATTAATTCAGATTCGTTTAATTTAGATTCACTAGTGTTTTCACTGTGATCGACGCGACTTTGCCATTGTAAGATATGATTTGCGACACGCTCGCCCGCCTCAATAAGCGACTCAGCGCCATCAAATGGCAGTTTGTAATAGCTGTCCGATTTCCAGTTTTCAGCGGGGACTTCAAATCGAGGGTCTAACGCCAATAGCCTTTCTATCTCTGGAATCGTTAGGTTTGCGACAGCGCCAACACTGCGCTCACATAACTCAGGGTATCCTGTCAGAGTCGGTGTCGAAACAAAGAAATCTTTTAGCTCTTCCATGTAAATGGTGGCCGTCTGCCAAGCTCGCAATAAGCTAGATGAATCGACGTTCGGATCCAGCTTCATGCCTGACGCGTTGAGCCAATCACCAAACTGGCATGCCTGACGGCGAACTTCGTTCTTCCCCTCTTCAGTGAGAGGAAATGGCTGTAGAGCGCTAGGCACGTTTTTCAACTGCTCGTAGGCTCCGTGTCGAATCAATGCGCAGCGTGTCATATTGCGTTGGCTCATATCTTTACTTTTTAATGCGTGAGTTTTAAATAACTGCTTTTTAAATAAGTGCGTTGCTTTTAACAATGAGTGAACTTACCCTAAAAGTGGGTAAATTCACTCCATTTCTTAGACTGTTTACTGAGCCTTCTGTAACCCATTGATCAGTTCAAACGCCCGATCAAAATCAATCTTTCCGGTTAACCGATACACATTGACGTTACTCAGTTCTGTGCAATACGTTTCAGTTGAATCCATCACATCGAGGTCTGCAAATTTGCCAGTCTCATCTTGATAGAATGGCCCTGGACGTTTACGTAGCCCTTCGATTTGGGTTGGCTCTTTCGTTAAGTCAACCAATTCAAGGCGTGTGGATTCGTCTGAATTGAGTGACCAGTCTAACATAATTAAATGGCAAAGCTCGCCCACTAAAGCGACGCGGTCTTTGCCATACTCGTCTTCGATCTGAACATCGTATTTCTCTTCGAGAGACCAAAGCTCAGATTGCGGCATGTCTAAAAGGGCTTTCTGACGCGCCTCAGGTAAAATGTGACGCAGACGTTCTGAATACAATAACGTACCAGGATTGACTCTTGGAAGTTTCGCAAGACCGACCGCTTGAGTTTTGGGCGTTTGATCATCAAGCGTTTTCTTTTCGAAGAGTATTCGATCGTTCGTTAAGAAAAGATTTGAACTGTCTTCAAGGCAGCGCAACATGGTGGTCGATTTGCCGCCACCTGACCCTGCTGCAATCGCGGTTACTTTTGCCACACCGTTAGCATCAACACGAGAAAACGCCGCCGCGTGTCCTAATATGAACCCCTGACGAAGGTGGTGGTTCAAAAACTGATTGTTAATGAAGTTTACCATTTGGGCCAAGTTTTCAGAGCATCGACCAACGGCCACTGGGTTTGCTTTGCGTTGCAAAAAGCACATGCCCGTTTTGAATTTTTTAATCCAACGGCCATCTTCTACATCAAGATAGCCTTCTTTTCTGCCTGTTTTTCCCACTTCTCGCGGTACTTCTAGCCAATCCAGATCATCACCAACATTATCTTGCTCAACAAAATAAATGTTCATCGTGTGATTTGACGCGTTGTCTGCTGTATTAGAAGAAGCGTCATCAAGAGGACTAGCGTAGCTCTTGTAGTAGGCAGTCAGCTCTTTCAATAGCGCATTGTGATTACTGAACACTTGAACCTGAAGTTCACCAAATACGAAGTTCACATGGAAACGACACGCTGACAGTGTTTCCGCTAAGCTATCCTCAGTGAATAAATAATTAGGAGATTGCGTCGACTCATTCATTTTATTTTGTGTCGTTCCCATTATTTAGCGACCTCTTCCAGTACGTAATCTGCATACGCTGCCGCAGCATCAATACCACACCCTTCGAGCGCACCTTTAAACCCACCGAAAGCAGACACCTCAAACACAACAGGGCCTTGGTTCGTTAAGGCAATGTCTACAGTCGTAAAGCTTAAGTTAAAGCAGCCTTGAGCTTGGCGTCCTAGTTCAATCAGTTCAGGCGTTGGCTCAAACAGCTCGTACTTCCCGCCACTGTTAATTGTGGTGTTCCAAGAGTCTTTATTTCCAACACGAGCATAGGTACATAGGTATTCACCACCTAGGAACACCATTCCTAGATCACGACCATCCAGCTCTACGGTTTGTTGAATGTAGAAGATGGAATTCGCTTTGCGGTATGCCGCCAAGGTTGCCTTGACGCTCTCGTCGGAGTCATTCTCTGTCAGAATTTCCATGCCACGCGCTTTCGTTGAGTAAAGCGGCTTTAAAATAGCGGAGCCAAACTCTCGAACGCTAGCAAACGCCTGCTCTTCACTCTCGGTAATACGTGTTTTTGGCATAGGAACATTGCCTGCTTGCAATGCCAACGTGCCACTTAGTCGATTAATCAGCTTACCCATACTTTGGGCTGGGCTAAATATTTTAATGCCCAGATTTTCCATATGAGACAACATATGAATACGATCTTCGGTTGCCGGCGAATACACTTCGCTTATTTTCTTTACAATCAGCCCATCCAATTGAGCAAGGTCGACATCCTTATACATTAATTGATTGGTATCCAATCGAAGCTCAACATCCTTCATGTCAATAACGAGGCTGTATCCAGTACGTTCTTTTAAACGTTCAGCCAATACTTCTGTTGACCATTTTCCCGGAGTACCAATGACTCCGATTTTGGGCTTATTCAATGTAAAGCTCCTTCAGTGGAATTTTAAACTTAGATTCTTTTTCTTGCGGTAATTCGGCTAATTTTTCTAATAGGTATCGCGATCTTAGATGCATTCTAGACGACAGTTTTTTATCGAAAATAAAGCGTGTCGACGTAGCGAAAGACCGCGCGAGTCCTGCGGCCAGACGAAGCTCAAAGGTGGTGTCATTGTGGCGTTTGGCGAATCGTCGACCAAATTTGTAAACTTCTTTGGCGCTTTCCATCATTAGATTTCGCGTCGACCCACTTAACACTTGAAGACGATAAATCGATACCATCAAGACAGAGATATCCTGCACGTAATCAAAGTAATCAGATCGATGCAAATCAATAAAATAAATACGATCTTCAGCGTCATCGTAGATCAAATTATCGACATTGAAATCGCCGTGGATAAGCACTGAGAAAGGCGCTCGCCAACTGGACTCTTTCTTGGCAACGCACTGAGTCAAATCATCAAAGCCCAACCGGCGAAGACCACATACAACTTGTTCAGACGAGAAAAAGTCAGGGTGCACTTTCTTGCTGTCTTCAATGCGCTTTTGAAGCTGCTGCATAAACTTGGCGTAAGATTGCTCTTTAGTATAAGTCGCTTGCCACGTTCGATTGAGCGTTTTAAATAAGGCTTTTAACGCCTGTTGAATTCCTTTCTTGCGTTCTTCCAGCAACAGCGCCTCAAAGGTGCTGCCTGGAATGTGTTCAATCAACAACGCTGAGTTTTCACCATCGGCTTTCGCTTGAGCAAGCACATCAGGAGCAAGTTTCGGATCGACTTTGCGCCAATGCTTAACCCCTTGCACCTCTTCTTCAATCTTGGTGTGATCCCCTTCTTTGTATACCGCTAAGATGTCTTTGCCATTTTCATTTTTATGGGAAATAGCAGCAATAGCACTACCAGAGCGGGTCAACGCTAAACGCCTCACTTTTAAATCATTGAGATCATAATTTAACGATGAGGCAGTATCTCTAAGGTGATCGAAATTTTGTAAGGTCGCAACTTGCCCAAGATCTGCTTTGATGAGCGCCTCACCCACCAGCGCGAGCTGTTTGATTAAACGTTTAAGGCCGTAATTACACAGAATGGCAGCTCTTAGCTGGTCATCGGTTAACGTGTGTTTAGCATCGAGCGTTTTCGCTTGGATATCGTCGTACAAATCCAGTAAGCGTCGTGTTCGTCGAGCAAGTTTGATCCCTGTACGACGCTGGGACGTATCCATTCCGAGCTTTACAAGATTGATCGAGCGGTCGACACGACGAATGAGCTTTCGACACATATCGTTGCTAGGGTGCTCATAGGATTCGGCCAGCGTTCCCTCTTGCACACATTCTATACAGTGAGCAGAGATACCTTGCAGCGCGCTTGCTAATGCTCGGGTGGCGATAACTTGATTATAAAACGCGGTGCCCGGTTTACGGCGCTCGATCATTCGAGCACATTCCCGTTCTATTTTTTCTCGCAGCGTTTGAACGTAACCACGACGGGCGCGAATACGAGGTAACAACTCAACGGAGTGCGTTTTAAAAAAAAGTTCAACAAAATGGCAGTGCTTTTCTACTTCATTCAGGAGAAAATAGATATTCTCTTGTACTGCCGAAGAGGATGGCGATGTTGGCATGCTTTCCTTACCGTTATAAATTGCCGACTACTATACTTAATTCAATGAGTTCGTTTGTTAAGTTTCCATGACAATACTCAATATAGCACTAGGGATTAAAAACATGAACCTCAATAAAGACAGCCAAGCGATCATAATCAATATTGTTCGCAACGCTGCCCGTGACATTATCATGCCGCATTTCAGACACTTAGATGCGGATCAAATTGCACGTAAATCCACTCAACTTGATTTGGTGACCGTCGCAGATCAAGCGTGTGAACGCTATATCGCCGAAAAAGTAGCGGACGAGTTTCCTGATTGGTCTATTGTGGGCGAAGAAGCCGTTGCTGACACCCCAGAACGCCTAAAGGACATCGCGACAGCCGAAACCTGCATGATTATCGACCCGATCGACGGTACATGGAACTTTGCCAATGGTTTGTCCGATTTCGGCGTGATAATTGCGGTTGTCGTAAAGGGCGTCACCGTCTTTGGCTTGCTTTACGACCCGGTACACGACGACTACGTCTACGCAAACAAAGGAGAAGGCGCCTTTTTAGTCAGACCAGATAGCGAACCTGTGAGCTTATCAGTTACGCCTGAATTAGAGATCGAAAAGATGCTAGGAATATTGTCTTTCTATTCCTACGCTCCAGAAGTCAATCGACAGTTGGCCGTTAAATCCACCGCGTTTGCTCGCACACACAGCCTTCCGTCTTGTCACGCTTATCGCCAATTGGCAATTGATCACTTCAACTTTGGCCTCTTCCTGAAGATGAACCCTTGGGACCACGCCGCTGGTGTCATGATCCTTGAAGAAGCAGGCGGATATTGCCGACTTCTAAATGGCTCTGAGTACTCTCCGACCATGCCAAACGGTAAATTGCTTATCGCTCAATCAAAAGAGCAATGGGAAAAACTGGCGGAGTGGTTTGAGGTTGAGCCTTAACAAGCTGAACACCCTCTCATTAAAAGACAAGATAAAAAGATATAATCAAACCTTACGAACCTGCGGTGATACTGGATGCCTACACCGGAGGTTCGTACGTGACAAAGCAATAAGAAATAAGAACAGAGAGATGAGAACTGGGCTAGTACAACTGAGCAATGACAGCTGAGACGGCTAGCGTGCTGCGCTTACCGCCTCTTTTTCCTCACCTTCGCCTGCTTGACCTTTGTTTTCTGAGTCTACCGCGCCTATCAGCTTATCCTGAATATTCAGAGTCATCTGACTAAATTCGGCTTCTTGCACGGCTTTACTAACAAGAAAACCTTGCCCAGTATCGCAATAGTATCCCCCTAACATTTCCATTTGTTTGACTGTTTCAATGCCTTCAGCAATCACTTCCATTTTTAACTTATGCGCCATCGCAATAATCGCCTCGACGATCATTCGGTCATTCTGATCTCGCTCAATATCCTTCACAAAACAGCGGTCAATTTTTAATATATCAATTGGCAAATTCTTCAATTGCCCCAGCGATGAGAAACCAGTGCCGAAGTCATCGATAGAAATACACACTCCTAACGCTTTGATCGCGCAAAGTATTTCGACGACTCGATCCAAATCTTCGACCAATACAGTCTCGGTAATTTCTAAGCCGATTAGGTTACCCGGCACTTGGTAGATATGAACCATCTTTTTAATGAAATCGAGCAAATGTGGATCATTTACATGCAATGGCGAAACATTAACGTGAAGACGCATGACAGGAAGCCCCTGTGCAATTCGTTTCGCCTGATATTCAAACGTCTTCTCGATAACATAATTGCCCAAAGCGACGATTAAACCTGTCTCTTCGGCCATCGGGATAAAGCGGTCTGGAAACAATAATCCACGTTTTGGATGATTCCACCTTACCAACACTTCCGCACTTACGATCATTCCGCTTTGTAAGTCGAACTGAGGTTGATAATAAAGTTCAATCTCGGACTCGCGGATCGCTCTTTCTAACGAAATTCTGCCCTGGTTTAACTCAACGGTCGCTTGACGTAAATTTTCCGCGAACACTTCATAGCGATTTTTACCTTTGCGTTTTGCTTGATACATAGCAACATCGGCATTTTGCATAAGATTGAGAATGTTGGAGCCATGCAAGGGAATAAACACAATACCTAAGGACGTACTGAGCCTAAACTCCCTATCACCCACTTTTAGCGTGTGCTGAATCACCTCAAGAATAGAGTCTGCCATTTGAATAACGTGCAATTCACAGCCCGCATCGCCTAACAAAATGCCGAATTCGTCACCGCCTAAGCGAAGAACTTTATCGGCATCGCCCATCACTTTTTGCAATCTAATAGCAACCTGAGACAAGACTTCGTCACCAACATCATGGCCAATAGAATCATTGATCGACTTAAAGTTATCGAGATCAAAATAGATAAACGCGCCAAACCGCTTGTACTTAATAATATTCTGTATCAACAACGGCACTTGCTCATTGAGATAGCGGCGGTTAGGTAAACCTGTCAACGGATCGCCATAGGCTAATTCCTGTAATTCTTTGGTTTTATCTACCACTTGTTTTTTTAGTCTACGGGGCTGCAACAGTATCAAATAAAGCGCGATAGCAAGCGCTATAGCCACCAAGAAACTAATCACGGCTCCCCCAATGGTTCGACTCAGTATGCCTTGCTTAGCACTATGAGAAATCGTTAACGCCCACGTTGCTGAAGGCAGCTTAATCTCAGAAGTCGTAATAACATCATGTTCAAGATTCGCAGCAGAGTGATAAAACTCTAATGACGCCCCAGTATCTTTGTGTTCGCGAGTCAGTCGAAAGCAATACCCCTCTTCTTCCAATTTATCAAAACCACTGCCTTTAAACAGGGAGTCTAGCTTGACGAGCGCAGACGAGAATCCCCAAAAAGAGTCATTGCCGTTTTGCCCTTCTATAAAAATCGGGTAACGACCAATAACCGCAATGCCACCTTGACGTAATGTCACTGGCCCGACAGTAATCATGCTTTTGGTTGCAATTGCATGTGATGACGCTTCGCGATACTTCGGGTGTTCTAATACATTGATTCCAAGTGCGACTTCATTTCCTTTCCGTGGATAAACTTGCTCAATCACACCATTAGGCGAAAGGTTTAAACTCGTAATACCGCCCACAGATTGACTGATGTTGGCCGCAAAATCTTCAAAATCAGGCAATACCCCTCCAACGCGTTTTACTTCATAGGCTAATATTCTCGCCGACGTAAAGGAGTGAGAAATCTGTCTCTCGATATCGGACGCTTTAGATCGTGCAATACCAGACAACAACAATCTTTGGCTGCTTAGAAAGTTCTCATTTGAAAGTTTAGTGATGTACAAACCAGCAGCCAATACTGCTAAGAAAACAAAAAACGCAATGAGCCGCTCTTTTGCACTCTTAAACATTGTTTCGACCATATTCTCTATATCCCTGCTATAAGCAATTTTTCTAGAACCAAGTGTACTTAAGGTTCAGCGAAGAACCTACGTTAGGCTAACGACCTATTGACCCACATCAGTGTTATCCACTCTTGTTATTCGAATTATACGGTCTGTCTATTCGACAAAAGTATCACTTTTTACAAAAGCATTAAAACGCCATCGTAAATTTGCTTGCCAAGATAAGAGGAAAGCACCGCCAAAAGACATACAAAAGGCAATTTTAGAAAGAAAGTCCCTGATATTTCATTTCAGATTAATGAACTTATGGTTTTTCTCTCACTCGGCTCGAAAGCTAATTTTAGTCATTCAATTCGTCACATTCTTACTGTATGGTGGAGGCAGGTCTCACACCTTCATTGCTTATATACCGTCACTTTTTGGCTGTTGAAGACTTTCCTGAGACGGCTACCTGACGGTATCTCGCATTACATATAATACAAAGGAGTTTAAAATGCGTAAGGTACATTTCATTGGTGGAGAAAAAGGCGGCGTTGGTAAATCTATGACCGCTCGCTTACTGGCTCAGTATTACATAGACAAAGAGCTGGACTTTGTTGGCTTTGATTGCGACTCATCCCACACAACCTTCTCTCGTTTCTACAGTGACTTCGCTTCGCCCGTTATCGTTGGTGATGACGACAGCCTAGATGGCATGCTAGCCACGATCGAAGCGTTTCCCGATAAAGATCTCATCATCGACCTTGCTGCGCAGTCAGCCCAACCGCTCGGCAAATGGATCGCCGAAACTGACGTGTTTGGGTTGTTAGACGAGCTTGGTTATCAAGTATGCTTGTGGCATGTCATGGATGATGGTGCAGACTCTGTGTCTCTCTTAGACAAACTACTGACGCAATACAAAGAGTCTGAAGTAGACTTTGTGGTTGTTCAAAACTATGGACGTGGCTCCGATTTCTCTCGCTTTAAGTCGTCTGACACATTTAAAGCAGCAGAAGACAGCGACGCTTTAATCATCGAGTTGCCTAAGCTTCAAACCAAGTTAACACAAAAGATAGATTTCAATAACAGTAGCTTTTGGGCTGTTGCCAATAACAAAAGCCTTATGAACATTGCTGAGCGCCAGCGTATGCGCGTATGGTTGCGCAATGCCTATGAGCAGCTGGATCAGCTAGGCTAGCTGATAAGAAACGCTTAACGAGGTCAGAAACCTCTGTTTCAAACAGTAGCGCACTGATGCAGTGCGCTACTGTTCTTTTCACGTGAAAATGCACTTATTTGTCAGGCTAGCCCATTCACTCAGCCTTCTTGAATTTCACTTAATATCATTTAGTCACTAATATAAGCCAACGATATACCTCGATATAACCTCAATCTAAATTACACCCCACAAATTAGGCACTCAATTTGCATTGTCGCCTATTCAAAAATGCTTATTCACGAAAACGAATTTGCAACATAACTACTATAAGATCAATTATTTAAGGATGCGCGAATCCTTCGACAAGCACCATCATGCAGGCGTTTTCAGCATTTCCTTAAAACACCAGCCGTTAGATTTGAGGAGAACTCAAGTGGAAGAAATTCAATCAACGCTCGATATCATGTGGATCATGATAGCGGCGTCCTTAGTCATGTTTATGCAAGCAGGCTTTACCGCATTTGAAGCAGGCTTAACACGCGCCAAAAACTCCATCAACGTCGCCATGAAAAACATGACAGACTTTGTTGTTGCCATTTTTGCTTTTTGGCTGCTGGGCTATGGCCTCATGTTTGGCCAAGATTTGTATGGTTTGTGGGGCACAGACGCATTCACGTTAAGCGGTTTAAGTGAACCCGCCGACATCGCGTCTTTTGTGTTTCAAGCAACCTTTGCTGGCACCGCGGCGACCATTGTCAGTGGTGCAGTGGCAGAACGTATAAAGTTTATGTCGTACGTGCTTGTTTCCTTAGTACTAACTGCGATTATTTACCCTGTATCCGGCCACTGGATTTGGAATGGCGAAGGCTGGTTAGCAGAAAAAGGCATGATTGACTTCGCCGGCTCAACCGTCGTTCACTCGGTCGGCGCATGGGTCGGATTAGCGGGAGTCATTATGCTTGGCGCTCGTATTAGTCGTTTTGACGACCAAGGTAACCCTAAAAAAATTCACGGACATAGTTTGGTTCTCGCCGTCATTGGCACCTTTATTTTATTCTTTGGTTGGTTTGGCTTTAATGGTGGCAGTACGTTAGAAGCGACGACGGATATCGCAGGTATCATGGCAAACACCATGTTAGCCGCCGCGTCTTCTGCCATTGTGTGTTTTGTGATGACGCTGTTCAGCCAAGACAAAGTAATCAATATCGAAAAAATTCTAAGTGGTGTCATTGGTGGCTTAGTTGGCATTACCGCAGGATGCGCAGTCGTCACCCCCATGGGCGCCGTTGTTATTGGCATCGTAACGGGGATCATTGTCTTCTATAGCGAGGAGGTTCTATTGCGAGTGTTTAGACTTGATGACCCAGTCAATGCCGTCGCTGTTCACGGCGTTGCAGGTGTCGTGGGTACCCTGCTGCTCGCACTTGTCGCCCCGATTGAAAACTTGAATTTCGACAGTCGATTTGAGCAGTTCATGGTACAGCTGACTGGCGTGAGTTCGGTATTTATTTGGTCGTTCTTTACCGGGCTGGCTATGTTTTGGGGGCTCAAGTCGATCAATAAGCTACGCGTCGACCCAGAGCATGAAAAAGAAGGGCTTAATATCATCGAACACGGTGCCTCTAGCGGTGTGATCGAAGCCCTTCAAGCGATGCAAGAATTTGTAACGGCACACAGTGACCCTGCCGCCGTTGCGGATCTAACAAAACGATTGTCTGTTGAAAACGGCACCGAAAATGGCGACATCGCAACCATGTTTAACCGTCTGCTAGATCAGGTCGAAAAAACCTATGCCACCTTCAATCAAGGTGTCGAAGATCTTAAATCGCAAACACACAATATGAATAAAAATACGTCAGACATCAGTACTGCTGTTCAAAAACAGTTAATGGATATTGCAAGCGTCACTCAAGCAACCGCTGCCTTGCATAAGTCTCTGCACGACTTCGCAGATTTAACGTCAGATATTACAGATCGATCTGTGCACGTTAAAGACCGTTCTTCTGACTCGTTGAAGATGGTCGAAGACATGAAGGCTATGATGTTAAATATGCAACACAAAGCCGACAACGCCTTCGATATCATGCAAGCCCTTAAGACTGACAGCGATCAAATTGTTAGCATTCTGTCGGGCGTACAAGACATCTCAGAGCAAACAAATCTCCTTGCGCTAAATGCTGCAATAGAAGCGGCTCGGGCAGGAGAAAGCGGACGAGGCTTCGCAGTTGTCGCGGACGAAGTTCGACAACTTTCAAGCAAAACAAACGAAGCAACAAGAGAAATATCGGCCGTCATCGAAAGCCTACAGGCCAGAACCTCTAGTGCGAATGATTTGATGAGCGATAACCAAAAAATGGTGCGTGAAAGTAACGAGTTAATGACACGAACCATTGATAGCCTCTCTGAAAGTAACGACGAAATCGTAAAAGTACAAAGCGCTAACTCGTCCATTAATGAGATGGCTCAAACCGAAAAAGACAACATTTCGGTACAGCTTCAAGCGGTCGAAACGATTGAAGCCTCTTGCACAGACAATTTAACCAAAGTGTCTGAGATCGACGAGTCAAGCACCCAATTACTGGATGTGACTAACTCATTTGAACAAGTAACATCCAGCTTTAAAACCAGTACACGGTTACAGTAGTCAGAAGAACGACAACGACGGCAAATTGCCATCAAGCTAAAGAGCTAAAGAGCCAGGTAAATAAAAGCGAGTATTTGTTTACTTGGCTCTCCGCCCATCCCAAAACTATGCGTAAAAAGTGATATCTTTCCCAATTCCCTCCTCTTTTGGATATATAAACGACTCCTCATCTATTCGTGTTTCATATAAGCTGATTCTTCGCGATGTCTTATTTATGGAGAGACATTTATATAGCGACTTTTACGGAGTGACGTTTATGAAAGCCCTACTAATAGAAAATAATAACAATGTATATCAAACAGAACTAAAAGAGTTCGACGACAGTTTACTGCCAGAAGGCAACGTAATGGTTGAGGTCGAATACTCAGGTTTAAATTACAAAGATGCGTTAGCCATCACGGGAAAATCCCCTGTTGTTCGTCAGTTTCCAATGGTGCCTGGAATCGATTTCGCAGGTAAGGTCATTCAATCTGACTCAGACAAGTTCAAAGAAGGCGACACCGTTGTTTTAAACGGATGGGGCGTTGGCGAACGTCACTGGGGAGGCTTAGGTCAACGAGCACGAGTGAATGCCGATTGGCTTATCCCTCTTCCCAGTGCCTTTACGACCCGACAAGCAATGGCCATCGGCACGGCGGGTTATACTGCGATGTTATGTGTCTTGGAGCTGGAAAAACACGGCGTCAAGCCCGACGACGGCGAAATATTAGTAACAGGCGCGGCTGGCGGTGTAGGCAGTGTTGCGATAGCCCTTCTCGCCAAACTCGGTTATCAGGTTATGGCGCTAACAGGACGGCCATCAGAAGCGGATTATCTCAAATCGCTTGGCGCACAAGGTATTATTGATCGCTCAGAAATGTCTGAACCTTCACGCCCTCTTGGCAAAGAACGTTGGGCTGGCGTGATCGACGTGGTTGGCTCACATGTACTAGCCAATGCTTGCGCCACAACAAAGTACGGCGGAATCGTTGCAGCATGCGGCCTAGCGGGTGGTATGGACCTACCTGGATCTGTCGCGCCATTTATTCTGCGCGGCGTCAAACTCGCAGGTGTCGACAGTGTAATGTGTCCCTATGAAAAACGCCTTGAAGCATGGACTCGCTTAGCCACTGACCTAGATCTAGAACTGCTTGAGTCACTTACTACTGACATACAGCTCGAAGACGCCATCGAGAAGTCAAAAGCACTTCTTGCTGGCGAAATCAGAGGCCGATTGGTGGTTAAGACAAGCTCTTAGTGCGTTTTCGCTCTGACGTTACAACTGACTTTGAACCGGAAAATAGAGTGTGAACTTTGTTCCTTTTCCCGGTGTGCTTTCGAGGTCGATGCGTCCTTTATGGTCTTTCATAATGCCGTAAACAATGGACAATCCGAGACCCGTTCCTTTTCCTACTTCCTTGGTGGTAAAAAACGGGTCGAAGATCTTTTTCTTCATTTCCGCCGGAATCCCACAACCGTTATCTCGAACGGAAACAAACACCTCAGAGCCCAACACGCCGCTTTGGATTTGTATAAGTCCGTTTTCCTCAATCGAATGGTTCGCGTTGATCACTAAATTAAGCAAAACTTGTTGAATCTGGCCGACGTTGCATTCGACAACAGGAATGTCTTTCAGTTTGGTCACAACCTTAGACTTATACTTAAGTTCGTTATGGGCGATTTTCAGAGTACGCTCTATGGCCTCGTTAAGATTAGCGAACTGCATAACCGTATCAGGAGAGGAATGAGAGAACTCCTTAAGACCTGAGACAATATCACGTATCCGTTCCGTGCCATCCACCGTATCTTTCACCAAATCTAGCGTGTCTGATTGAATAAACTCAATATCTTGTTCGTCAAACCACGACCCCATGCTCTCTATAGACGCTATGAGCTCAGATTCAGAAGCATGGATATCCAAGGCACGTATTTTAGAAATCGCCTCCCGGTAAAACTCAATGTACTCGGACAGCATTCGAACATTACTCATGACGTAGCCAACAGGATTGTTTATTTCATGGGCAACGCCAGCTGCTAATGTACCTATCGACGCCATTTTTTCAGATTGAATAAGTTGGGCATGTGTCTGCTTGAGGGCTTCGTTCATCTCTTCTAACTTAACAATATTGTCACGCAATTGCGCAGTACGACGCTCCACACGCATCTCTAAGGTGCTATTAAGAGATTTCAGTTCTTTTTCATAAGCTGTTCTTCGTTCTGACTCCTGACGTAACCGCGACGACATTTGAATAAAGGCCTGAGCAACTTCTGCAACCTCATCACTCCCCTTTGCGTCCAACTTTATGTCCATATTGTCATGTGAAATGTCGTTGGCGGCTTCTCTGAGTTTACTTAAACGATTGGTAAGATAAGAACCTAGAATGTAAGAAAAAAGCGCCACCAGCAACATTTCGCCGAAAGCGATGGTAGCACTCCAGTATCGCGCTTCGGTAATGGCTTGAGTTAAACCAGACGTATCAATCCCAATACGTATTTCTCCAAAAAATTGCCCTCCTTCGCTAATTTCAGCGCGCACATCAAATACGCCGTCATTGATCATCGAAACATCGATATCTTCAATAAAATCTCTTTCTAAATATTTCTGTTCGCCTGCTTGAGCAAATATCTGCCCGTCGGGGTTGAGCACCTTGACGTAGACTAAATCAGGGTTTTTCATCAGCTCACTTGAGAAGGCATCCAGTGACGCAAGGTCGTAGGAAATAACAGCGTCTTTTGTGGTTGTGGAAAAAAAAGTCGCCGTTGTGGTTGCTCGCTTATAAAGCCCCTCATAGTTGGTCGTTTCTAAATAATTCAGCGTCATCGAAATCAACACTGCAAGCAGAATCGCTTCAATAAAAGCAACTCCTAGAATCGTTTTAAGCTTGAGAGACATCGTTGTATTCCTATCTTGCTTTTACGCCCTGCCTTTGCTTGAAATCATTCCTCAATCATGTGCTCCAGTAGATGGATATTTAAGCCTCTAATGTCATCCCAGCGGTCATTGGTTGCTTCCTCTAATCCCTTAAAATTTAGTGTTTTTAATAACGCAATGCCTTGTGGGTCATCGTTCATCTGCAACATAGCCTGTAAAATTTTCTGCACTTTTTCCTTTGCCACACGCGGATGAGCCGCAATCGCATGGGACGTGTACGGCTGTGTGGTCCAAAGCACTTTCAACTGTTCACGAACCTTAGGAGAGGTGTTGTTGAACGTGCGCAACACGCCACCGCCTGCGGGGAAAAAGCCTTTCGATACGTTTAAATACACGGAATCATGAGAAGACACATATCGCGGTGTAAACGCGATATTATCTTTCGCTAACTGAGCACGGGGTAAAATACTTGCAGCAAACGCTGCAGGCGACGGGAACGCTAATTGCGCGTCTTGCAATTCCGATAAACTTTGAATCGTGCTGCCTTTTCGGACAACCACAATCCCTTTGATTTGCTTATTCTTCTGCTTAGCGACCGCTTCGTATCCCGGCTTTTCATGAAAAACGATGTAGTGATAGGGATTCATGTAAGCAAGATCATATTCTCCCGCCAACAAACGTTTTTCAAATTCAGGAATATTTTTCGCGGTTGTAAAGTGTATATCGACACCAGAGGCATCGCTGATGTACTGCAAAACAGGCGACCATTTTGCCGCCAGCTTTTTAGCAGACTGTTGGGGGACAACACCAAAGGTCAAGCCTTGTGCACTCACAACTGCTGAGAACAACAATGAAACCATCATCAAAATACGAATCGTCATATTTCCTCCTTTTGCATGACATGCTTGCGACTAAGTCGCCGTTTTGTATTCTAACTATAGATTCCTCTCACCAAATTTCCTGCAATATAACAATACATTACATGATCAAAGCGCTAAGAAAGTTTGCGCCTGTTGCGCGTGCCCCCTTCGATATAAATCCGACCTTAAAAAAATCTATTTGCAACTAGTTTCAATTTATTTTGCATCTAGTTGCAAAATGTCATGTCTCTGCAACATTCAGCTTCTATTGTTGTTCGCAAATCAACCAACATAAGAGGATGGCATGATCGCTGTTACCGATTCTAAACACTTGTCGCCCATAAGAAGACTGCGGCACAAACTTGTCATTGCTCAACGAGATCCGACCCTTTTGATCGGTCTCTTACTACTGTTTATTTTCGCTTGGTTGATTGCCGCGCCGATTCTAAACGTGATGCTTGAGATCATGACGGTCCAATCTGGCGACGAAATGCGTACTGGTGCGGAAGCAGGTGGCATGACGACCTATTACCTTGAGCGCGTTTTCTCTTCTCGCATGTCGTCGATCATTTTTTGGCGACCGCTTTGGAACACGCTTATGGTCGCTTTCACATCCATGATCCTCGCGATGGTGATTGGCGCGATACTCGCTTGGTTGCTCGTTCGCACCAACTTAATGGGTCGCCGCTGGTTATCTACTGCTCTGATCATTCCATTTATGTTACCGGCTTGGACCTTTGCACTTGCTTGGACCACTCTGTTCAAAAACGCGACTATAGGCGGCCAACCCGGTTGGGCAGAAGCAATGGGACTTCAGCTTCCTGATTGGGTCTCATATGGCGCGTTTCCAACGATCGTCATTATGACGCTCAACTACATTCCATTTGTTATCTTGCTGGTGGGCAATGCATTACGCCGCTTAGACAGTCAGCTTGAAGAAGCGGGACAGATGCTCGGCGCAAGTAAAGGTCGTGTCGCACTATCGATTGTCTTTCCATTAATGCGCCCCGCTATTATGTCTGCTGCGCTATTAATCTTTGCAGACGCTATTGGGGAGTTTTCCGTTCCTTATGTGCTTGGCCTTCCTGTTCAATTTGAAACACTTGCCACCTCGCTTTACCGCGCGATAGGCACACAACAGAACGGGGTTGCAGCCGTCTTCGCTGGCGTTATTTTAGTGGTTGGAATGGCAACACTCGCACTGGACACATGGATGATGCGAGAAGCACGCCGCTTTGCCATTATCGGTTCAAAAGGCGCGATGGAACGCCGCCAGTCTCTGGGTATTCTAAAATGGCCCGCCTTTTCGATTGCATTGCTCATGTTTTTTATCAGTGTCGTCATTCCGATGGGCGCACTCGCCCTTTCCACTGTCATGCATTTACCGGGGCGATTCAATTTATCGAACTTCACCCTCGATTATTGGATCGGAACAAACCTAGACACCATCGCGTTACGCAACGGTATTCTACTGTCATCGGAGTTTTGGAACGCGGCATGGAGTTCTGTTCGAATCGTCGGCAGTGCCTCTATCTGTGCTGGTATCTTAGGGTTGCTAACGGGTTACATCGTATTGAGGTCGCCTTTACGCAGCGTGTCAATCACGTTACGCCAGATCACGTTCTTCCCTTACCTTGTTCCGGGGATTGCGTTCGCTGCCGCCTTTTTAACCTTATTCGCCGTACCGCATGGTCCTATACCGGCCTTATATGGCACCCCTATCATTCTATTTTTGGCCTTAGTTGCTGACCAAATGCCTTTTGCCAGTCGCGCCGGAATCTCCGCCATGACGCAACTCGGCAGCGATGTCGAAGACAGTGCTCGCGTGGCTGGCGCTGGCTGGTTACGACGCATGTTTTCGATCATATTACCGATTCAGCGAAACGCCCTTGTCACTGCCGTACTGATGCCTTTTATATCCGGCATTAAAGGAGTCAGCTTGTTTATTATTCTCGCTGTTCCTGCAACGGATGTATTAACCACTTTCTCAATTCGTCTTATCGATTTCAATTATACCCAGGCCGCTAACGCCGTTGTGTTGATGATTGCACTGATCGCTCTATTGGGCACCTTACTTATTAATCGTCTCACCGGAACGGGCTTAGCCCAAGGACTTGAGAGCTAACCATATGTCGAACATTACCCTTACCAATATTTCTAAACGCTACACCGCAGATCATCCACCTGCCGTCGACAACGTATCGATGGAGATCGAAGACGGTGCCTTTATGTGTGTCCTCGGTCCTTCAGGCTGCGGAAAGTCGACGATACTGCGGATGATTGCAGGCCTTGAACACCTTAGTGATGGGGAAATAGCCGTTGACTGCAAGCCGCTTGATAACGTTTCGAAAGGGATTTTCATACCGCCTGAAAAACGTCATATCGGCTTAGTCTTTCAGTCTTATGCACTTTGGCCTCATATGACAGTGAGCCGCAATATAGAATTTGGCCTCAAATTAAAAGGCATGTCCAAAGAAGAGCGCCTTGAGCGCGTCGCGAAAATGATCATCATGCTTAAGATCGAAGGTTTAGAGGATCGTTATCCTGCTCAACTTTCTGGCGGGCAACAACAACGCGTTGCACTGGCCAGAACTCTGGCGATGAATCCAGGAATTCTTCTTCTAGACGAACCCTTATCCAACCTAGATGCAGCACTTCGTTTATCAATGCGCGCTGAACTCACCCGCCTGCATCAGGAATTTGGAACCACGATTGTCTTTGTTACCCACGATCAATGGGAAGCCATGACATTAGCCACCAAGATTGCGGTTATGAGCAAAGGCGAGTTACAACAACTTGGCACGCCAGACGATATATATGAACGCCCAGCAAACCGTTTTGTGGCCGAGTTTATTGGAAACCCTCCAATAAACATGATCCCAGCCAATACAAGCGCAGCGCAAACCTTCTTACAAGCAATAGGCTACCAAGATACACCACCTATTGGCGCTCAACTGGGGCTACGCCCAGAAGGTATAGACCTTCGACGAGATACCAGCTTATCCAGTGTGCTCGCAACCGTGACCGACATATTACCAACAGGCGGAGCGTGGATTATTGAGCTGAATGTCGAAAGCAACGAGACCGGTAGCGATGGCTATCACCTCGTCCATACGACACAGACTCCGCCACACTGGAAACAAGGAGAAGCCGTTTACGTGCACGTTGCCCCACACGCCGTGCATTTATTTTCCGCTGAAGGGGATCGATTGTCCCTCGAAGCACAACCTGAAGTCAGGGTTTCGTCTTCCAATTCGGAACTTGCTTCGCCTACTTTCGTTCAAACAAAACTTGAGGACACCCCATGATTCGTAATACAGCTAACGCACTCTTGGTCAGTGCGCTTGTTTCCACCTCCGCGATGGCTGAAGATTTCAATATCGATGCCTTGATCCAAGCCGCTAAAGCCGAGCCACCTCTTTCGGTGTTCGATTCAACCGGTAAAATCAAAAAACAAGCAGCCGCTTTTGCTAAAAAGTACGGAATTGAAACAACTGGGACGAAAATAAAAGCAGGGGCAAACATCAAAATGGTAACAGGCGAGACCAAAGCCAATAACGTCAAATCCGACGTGGTTATTATCTCCGACGTACCCGCTGCAGCCGTTCAGTTGCTTGCTACAGGTTACACAACGAGCTATCTACCAGCCGATATGACGGATAAGATTCCGGCGGAATTCCGTGATCCATTAGTAGTATCAACCTCACCTGTTGTTTGGTCATATAACACAGCACTAAACGACAGTTGCCCAGTAGATAACATTTGGGCGCTGACAGATCCTAAATGGAAGGGACACATTGCGATGCCTGACCCTCTGAACAAGTCGATCTATACTGACTGGTTCAATCAGTTTGCCATGCATCATGATGCTGACATTGCCGCGGCCTATGAAGCGCACTATGGAAAACCGCTTAAAACAGACCTAGACAGTGCAACAGCGGCTTTCGTTGCGGCTTTGGCTGGTAATCAGCCATTGCTCACTAACTCGGATAGTGATGTTGCCTCCGCCGTTGGCGCACCCGATACGAAAGAAAATTTCATTGGTATCATGTCCTCAGCAAAATTCCGTGAAAACAAAAACGGTATGAAGTTAGGCATTTGTGACTCAATGAAACCGATGGTCGGCATGCTGTATCCTAAGTTTATGATGATTACGGCTGGCACAGACAGCCCGAATGCAGCGAAACTCTTTGTTCATTACATGCTAACCAGCGAAGGTTTTGCACCTCAGGCAATCGACGGTAAGATTTCAACCAACATCGACAACGAGATTCCGGCACAAGAGCCTTCTGGTGTTGCCGCTCATCTTGATCAACTCTTTAAATACAATCCAGCGACGTCGAAAGACGATTGGGCAAGCCGTCAGGATTGGCAGGATCTTTGGGCTCTTGCACGAGCAGGTCAGCTTTAAGGAAACGTCCAGCACACCCGGAGCAGGCCCGTTAAGGGCCTGCTGATTTCATACCATGAAAACATGCCATAAAAAGGAGGCTTATGAATATAAAAAACACTATTGACACTCGGGCTACGTTTTTGAAGTCACTTGTCCAACGTGCGGCGGATTGTGCGTTAGAAAGCTACAACAATCGCAGTGCGGGCGACTATAGCTTGAAAGGACCGCAAGATTACCTTACTGAAACCGACCTAGCCGTTGAGAATCTGATTCGCGACGAAATCAGTCGTGCCTTTCCCGAAGATGCGATATTGGGAGAGGAAACAGGAGGCGAGCCGAATGAAATGACGTGGATTATCGATCCAATAGACGGCACTGAAAATTTCGCTCGAGGCACGCCCCATTTTTGCGTCATCATCGCATTTTGTTTAAATGGACGAGCGGTACTTTCTGCTATCGCTCAGCCAGTGTTAAAGACAATTTACTTTGCTCAGCAAGGCAAAGGCGCCTATAAAAATGACCAGCCGATCCACACCTCAAAAACCGCCTCGCTGAATCAAGCGAGTCTGGAATTTGGCTGGTCTCGCAACATAACAATAGACGAACACCTTAGCGTCCAGCGATATTTACTTGAACAAGGCGCCAGTATTCATCGTCGCGGCTCCGGCGGACTCGCATTAGTCTGGGTGGCAGAAGGATGGTCTGACGCGTACCTAGAACTGTCAATGAACAGCTGGGATTGCGTCGCGGGCATGCTACTCGTCGAAGAAGCTGGTGGTCGCGTCGGTCAGTGGCCAAATTCCGTTGCCGACTTAGCCAAGAAAGGCCCTGTTATCGCGTCTTCCCCTTTAATTGCAAACGCAATTGAAGGTATCAACTACCCTAATATGAAACTGAAGGACAGCTTATGAGCACTGTCGAAATAGCCAACAAAAAGCAAGTATTTCAAGAAGCGGACGAAGCCCGTGGACCAATGCACCTTATTCATGAAAACTTTCTAGGCCGAGGCATCGACCTGTATATTGGTAATAAGCAAGCGGCTTCTGATCCAAGCTTACTCAAGAAACACAATATCGGCACGGTATTCAACTGTGCAGTAAACTTAGATATAAACATTGTGGAGAAGAACGACCCACTGAGCAAAGTACAAGCGTTCGGCTGGGCATCGGTTCGATACTACAAGCATGGTATTGTAGACGGTCCCGGTAACCCGCACCCAATGATACTGGCTGGATACTATCAATTGCGCAGTGTCATTGATCAAGAGTTGCCAGATAAACCGAGTTACCCTTGGAATGGCACAGGTAATATTTTGATCAACTGCCGTGGTGGCCGCAGTCGCTCCGTTACCTTAACAGCTCTTCTTTTGCACCTTGATGAGACGGAGACGTATCCAACCCTTGACGCCGCCATCGATCACATTAGAGTAGCAAGACAACTGATTAAAGAAGAATGGCCAGAAGCACCGAAACCAATCTTAGTGGACGCTGCACGTTGGGCCGCAGAACAAGTAAAACGAATCACCCCCTACGTTCCGAAAGAGAGTTAACCTATGCACAAGCCGAAAGGCCCTAGTAAAAGCCGTGCGGCTTCCGCTGCTGATGTCGCTCGACTCGCTGGCGTCTCGCGCTCGGCTGTCTCAAGAACCTTTACCGACGGCGCGAGCGTGTCGACAAAGACACGGGAGAAAGTCCTCGCCGCCGCGGAGGAGTTGAACTACCACGTCAATCATCTGGCACGTGGCTTGTCTCAGGAAAAAAGTCGCCCCGTTTGCTTACTCGCAGCAAACCTTGATAAGCCGTATCACAACCTTTTGCTCGATGCGTTAACGCGCCAATTGCAAGCAGATGGCCGTATGGTCATGGTGATTAATGTCAGTGCCGACCCAACCAGTGCGGGCGAAGCTCTCAATAGAGCGCTGCATTACCGAGCGGCAGCCAGCATCGTGATGTCAGGGACGCCACCAGAGGAAATGGTGCAGTCCTGTATAAAAGCGGGGCAAAAAGTCATACTGATCAACCGCCACAATGATCTACAAGACGTGCACCATATACAAATCGACTACGCGCAGGCGATGCAGGAAGCCGTCGAATTTTTTGTTCAAGCAGGCTGTCAGACATTAACACTCGTTAGCTCGTCAAAGGGAACCCCGAGTCTCGTTGCCCGCGAACGCTTTTTTATCCGCTCTGCACAGGAACGAGGTCTGCAATTGACTATCTGGCGGGGTGAGAATACAAATTACGAAGACGGACAACTCGCCGCTACGACATTGTTATCGAAACCAACACGAGACGATGGCTATTTCTGTATTACGGACCTAGTTGCCTGTGGATTTATCGATACGGCGACTCATGAGTATCATGTGGACATTCCTAACGACCTCTGTGTGCTCGGCTTTGATGACATTCCTCAAGCCAGTTGGAAAGGCTACAACCTGACAACATTCGCACAACCTTATAACGCCATCGCAGAACGTGTGACCGACATTCTAAACTGTGATCAAGTTGACCTGCTCGATCAAGAAACCATTCAGGACGGCTATCAGAAAAGCAGTCAGGACGGCAATCAGGAAAGCAACGAAGAATCCAGCACCAACACAGAGCGTCAAAACCACACTCAAACTGAAAAACGAGATTTGCGATCAAAACTGCAAGCCATCCCAAAATGGCGTCGCACGGTTAGAAGCACTGAATCTAGACTGGAACAATAGGTTGAAGTCGATTAGCATCGTTGCAACACAAACATCAGTAGGAAATTGATATGCCAAAGGCAAGTGACATCAAAAAGAACATGGCGATCCAATATCAGGACAAAACATGCATTGTTAAAGACATCGAGCGCTCCGTACCACAGGGCCGTGCGGGCGGAAGCCTTTACCGTATGCGCATGTACGATGTTGTGTCAGGCCGCAAAATCGATGAGACCTTTAAAGATTCCGAAATGCTAGACCTTGCTGACCTTATTCGTCGTCCAGCGAACTTCTCCTACATCGACGGCGAAGAATACGTATTTATGGATGAAGAAAACTACACGCCTTACAACTTGAATAAAGAAGCCATTGCCGACGAAGTCTTGTTTTTAAATGAAGACACTCAAGGCATGCAAGTCGTATTGGTTGATGACGCACCAGTGGCGTTGGATATGCCGACTGTGGTTGAGTTAGAAGTCATCGAAACAGATCCATCCATTAAAGGCGCGTCAGCGACCTCCCGAACTAAACCAGCAGTTCTCGCTACTGGCGCAATAGTACAAGTACCAGAGCATATCTCTACGGGTGATCGCATCCGCGTTAACGTTGAAGAACGCAAGTTTACTGGCCGCGCTTAGTTCCCCTCCTTGGTTTAACAACCCATAAAAAGCGCTGTCATTTCATAGTGTAACGTGTTCGTATCTTCCATAGGAAAGATACGAACACTGTTATTAAAACGAAAGCCGCTTACAATCCCGCTTTTTCATATACGTCATGCGTCCAAGCACCGGTCGGTTTCTTCGTAATAACAGGCGCTGATTCACCGCTCATTAATACGTCGACTGTACGCTCATACGCAGCGGGGTCTAAGTAGCCAACGCCTTGAGGATTGCCCGCGATCAATTGCGCCACGGCTTTTGCCATGCGCACTTGGTGCTCTAGCGTTTGCGCGCCAGTATCGTCATACTCTAGTACAATTTCTGCGGCCTCTTCTGGGTATTTAGCAGCCCATTCCCAACCTTTTACGGATGCTTTTAGGAAGCGTGCCAGTTTGTCCACCATCGCTGGGTCTTTCAGCTTCGCCTCAGTGGTGTACAAGCCATCTTCCAACATAGCAACGCCTTGGTCTTGATAGCTAAATACAGTCAATTCTTCTGGTGTTAAACCGCCATCCAAGACTTGACCGTATTCGTTGTATACCATGGTTGATACACAATCGGCCTGTCCCTGAAAAATAGGGTCGACGTTAAAACCTTGTTTCAGTACGGTCACTCCCCCTTCGCTTCCGTCAGTTGGAAGACCGAGTTTCGACATCCATGCAAGAAACGGATACTCATTACCAAAGAACCAGACACCCAATGTTTTGCCTTTAACATCCATTGGTTTTTCGATACCAGACGATTTAAGGCAAGTTAGCATCATGCCTGATTTATTAAAAACCTGACCGATGTTTACGAGAGGAAGGCCTTTCTCACGAGACGCAAGGGCCGCTGGCATCCATTCCACGATAACATCAGCGCCACCACCTGCAATGACTTGTGGAGGGGCAATATCAGGACCACCCGGTTTAATCGTCATGTCTAGGTCTTCTTCTTCATAGAAGCCTTTTTCCAATGCGACATAGTAGCCAGCAAATTGCGCTTGCGTTACCCATTTAAGCTGCAATGTAAGTGGATCAGCCGCGTGCACCAAGGAGGCGGACACAGCTGAACACGCTAAAGTACAACCTGCTATCAACGAACGGATACTCTTCTTCATACTTATTGCTCCTGTCTTAATTAATGGTTCTCTCGTTTTTTACATTGGATCGTTTTACTCGACGTCTATTAATTCCCCCGTTAACGCGTCCCTCTTCTTGATGGGTGCCAAAATGTTAACTTGGATTCCAGTAACGCCAGCAAGCCATAGCTAGCAGAGCCTGCCAGCGCGGCGACTAAAATCGTTGCCCACACCATGTCCATGTTCATTCGACCCACTTCGGTTGAAATTCTAAACCCCATTCCGACAATAGGCGTTCCAAAGAACTCAGCGACAATCGCACCAATCAGTGCGAGGGTTGAATTGACTTTTAGCGCGTTAAAAATGAAAGGGAGAGCGGCGGGCAATTGCACGTACCAAAGCACCTGATATCGCTTGCCAGCGTAGGTTTGAAGCAAATCGAGATGCAATGAATCTCGCGCTTGCAAACCTGCAAGCGTATTCACTAGCATAGGGAAAAACGTCATGATGACGACCACGGCGGCTTTTGATTGCCAATCAAACCCAAACCACATCACCATTATGGGTGCGATTCCGACGATCGGAATTGAAGACATTATGTTGCCGACGGGAAGTAAGCCTTTTTGCAGAAATGGGCTCCCATCGATTAACAAGGCAGCAATAAAGCCACTTAGACAGCCAATGATCCACCCCACCAAGACCGCTTTTAACCACGTTTGCGCGAAGTCTTTCCCAAGTACATCAAGGTGCGTCACAAAGGTGGTAAGAATGGTACTCGGCGCAGGTAAAAGTACTTTTGGTACATTAAACCCGGTTACGACTAACTGCCAAAGTACAAGCAGGATAAACGCAAATAAACTCGGTATGGCAAAATGGATAACTTGCGTCGCAACCTTCGATTCAATCCGATCAGACAGTGTCGTCATCGACGCCATCGCAAACCAAGTCCCTAACAGCAAAAAAGGAATCAAGGCCAACCAAATAGGATACTGGAGATAAAGCCCATCGTAGTGCCCGACCAATTGCAAACTGAGAGTCAAAGCAAACGCGCCTGCGACGATAAATACAGCGTGTTTCATAGTTGACTCCCCATACGGCGATTGACCCGTTTTTCGAAATACCCCACCACAACAACCAGAACGGCACCTAAAACCGCGGCGACGACCAGTGCTGACCAAATCTGTATGGTTTGCCCATAGTAAGAACCACTTAGCAAACGCGAGCCCAATCCACCTTGCGCGCCAGTAGGCAGCTCGCCCACAATCGCCCCAACCAAGGACGCGGCAATGGCAATTTTCAAGCTTGCAAACAAATACGGCATGGCGCTCGGCCAACGTAACTTACGAAAGACCTGCTCTGAGGACGCGCTGTAGGTAGCTAACAACTCCATATGAAGTTTTTCAGGCGCACGTAACCCTTTCACCATGCCAATCGTGACAGGGAAAAACGACAAGTACATTGAAATAATGGCCTTCGGTAAAACGCCGGTAAAATTCATCGCACCGAGCACAACAATGATCATGGGGGCAATGGCGAGAATCGGAATGGTCTGCGATGTGATGACCCACGGCATTAAGCTACGTTCTAACGTGCGACTGTGCACAATGCCAATGGCAAGCAGAATGCCAAGCAATGCGCCCAGCAAAAAACCTAATAGGGTTGAGGAAAGGGTAATGCCGGAATGGTAGACCAGCGAACGCTTTGAACTTACCTTGGTATCAAAGATGGATTTATACAACTCTGCGCCAATTTGGTCTGGTGTCGGCAACAGAGGTCGCTTCATCGAGTAAGCGTCTGAAATCAGCTGCCCGAACGTCCAATCAATACTGCGACGCTCATACCCTTTAATCAATAAATCGCTGTTTAACCACAGAGCGCCAAGATACCAAGCAATCGCCAGCACAGCCAAGACCAATAGTAACGCCGCGGCTTGACTACGTCTGAGTGAATCGAATGAGGGAAAGGCTGTTGAGATATTCATGCACATCGTTCCTCAATCTATCCGATGATCGTTTGCCAGCGCTTCGCGTACTTCTTGCATCACGGCGACAAATTCAGGGCTTTCTCGATCTTCTAATCGTCTGTCTTTCGGCAATGGGCTTTTGATCACCTTTGCAATCCGGCCAGGTCGTGGGGACATCACTACAATGTGCGTAGACAGCAAGACCGCTTCGGGGATCGAGTGCGTCACAAAAACCACTGTCTTACCGGTTTCTCGCCAAATTTTAAGTAACTCTAGGTTGAGATGATCTCGGGTAATTTCGTCCAGGGCACCGAAAGGTTCGTCCATTAGCAATAACTGAGGCTCAAAGCACAATGCTCGCGCGATCGAAGCACGTTGTTGCATTCCGCCCGACAATTGCCACGGAAACTTATTGTGGAACGCTTGCAGCCCAACCAGCGCCAGATATTTGTCCGTTTTTTGTTGCTGTAGCGCTTTCGACACACCAAAAATTTCAAGCGGTACTTTGCAATTACTGTCAATGGTGCGCCAAGGAAACAAAGCGGGCGCTTGAAAAACATAACCGTAGAGCCGATTTAACCGAGCGTCTTCGGGCGAGGTACCGTCCACAAAAATTTTACCTGACGTAGGCTTCTCAAGATCCGCAATCACGCGTAACAGCGTGGTTTTACCACACCCTGAGGGTCCAATGAAGGACACAAAGTCACCCTCACCTATGTCTAAATCAATGTGAGACAACGCATTGACTGACCCGTCATTTGTCTCAAATACGAGGGATAGATCCTCGATGGAAATCATTGCCCGATTGTTTTGTGTCTTACTCAGTGGTGTGGCGACTTCGGAGTCTTCAGACGCGCGTTCGATCTCGGTTTCTGTCTCTGTCTTTGTTGCAGTCTCTGAAATTGTCATATCACTCGATCCGTTTTTATTACGACCAACTAACAAGGCTTATCTCAATACCTCTACCAAGCGCCGCTAGATAGATTAAAGCGTGCTACCTACATTCAGATAACCACGTTGGTAATAGAGTAACGCGCCGCTGTTATCGGTCGTTTGGATCGCGACAACTTCGCAAAAGAAGGCATCGTGAGTTGCAATACTTTGACGGTGAATCACCTGACAATCAAAGCTTACCGCCGCGTCAGTTAACACGGGGGATTGCGTTTGCTGAGTCGACCAGTTGCCCGTTTCGAACCGCTCTGCCATGGGCGCTTTACCACCAAATAGATTAGAAAGTGCGTCTTGCCCACTTGCTAGGGTATTAATGGCCACATTTGGCGCATTCTTGAATGTCTCGTAAACGGATGAACCTCGGTTTAAACAAACCAGCAAGGTCGCAGGGCTATCACTAACGCTGCATACTGCGGTCGCGGTAAACCCAGCTCGCACGCCATTGACCTCCGTCGTCACTATGTTGACCGCACCTGCAAGGTTCGCCATGCCCTCTTTAAACGCCTGAGCGGAGATTGGTTCCGCTTTTTCAATTGGTCGTTCTTCACGTTGTAATTCGTTCGTCTCGCTCATTCTTATGTTCTCTCATTGTGATTTTTCTTGGCGACTCTTATCGGCGCTCGTTTTTATCGGTATTACAAATGTTATGGTTATTGCCCTTTCTAAAAAGAAGCACCTGTTTAAAAAGAGGTGCCTAAAAAGAAACGCTTGGCTTAAATCAGTACTGAGCTAAATGCGCCATTAGCAGAGAATTAAATGCATCGGTCGCGGTCACCGTTGACGCATGACCACCGTAGTCGAGTATTTTTAATGTCGAGCTAGATAAACCTTCATCCAATATCATCGAGCGCTGCCAAGGCACCAACAGATCGTCTTTATTTGCCACGATTAACGCGTCGATGGCGATGTCGCTAAGTTGGCTTTCAATATCAAATTCACTCAATGCGGCGATTCGCTTTAATAAATTGCTCTCTTCTGGGAAATACTCAAGCAAGTGCGCTTCTTCTGCTTCTAGTGCTTCAATGTTTTCTGCAATCCAATCAGGTGGATAGAGAATTAAGGCCTGCATTTGCAGAAATACGCGTTTTTCGCAGCTGGCGAGAATCGCCTTACGAATATTGAAGCACCGCAACGTATGCGGGTTTGGACTGCTCCACGCGTTGATCAGCACCATGCTTGTCAATCGCTCTGGTTGCTTTAATGCCATTTCCATTGCGACTAATCCGCCCAACGCATGTCCGACAACATGACAGGTTTGAATGCCTGCGTGATCAAGCAGCTCAAGCAGTTCATCCGCCATGTTCGAGATGCGGTACTGATCAGGCAGAACGGCGGGACTCCGCCCTGTTCCGAGTTGATCATAAACAACCACACGATAAAGCTGCGTTAACTCAGACAATTGAGGCTTCCAAAAATTGGCTGAGCCGCCCAAACCTGAGCTAAGAACCACCGTTTGCGCGCTTGGGTCGGTCGAACCCAATACTTCGAAATACATAATGTGCCCTTAATATCTGAAGCGTTCTTTACGAGTCACTTACCCAATGTGCGCGAAGCTCGCGATCTCAACTAAAGCATCAGGCTTCACTAGCCCACATTGAATGCAGTAACGCGCCGGTTTTTCACCCGGAAAATACTCTGCGTAGACTTCGTTAACGGCTGCGTAGTTATCCCAATCGGTAATCAAGATGGTGTTAAACGTCACGTCATCCATCGTGCCACCCGCTTCTTCGACCACGCCTTTTATGGTTTCCAATACGTGGCGTGTTTGCGCAGCTGCATCGCCGACATGAACCACGTTGTTGTCTTTGTCAAAGGGTAAAGTACCGGATACATACAGCACGTTATCCGCCATGGAGCCCGGTACATAAGGTGCTAGTGGTTTGCCTGTGCCTGCTGGAATGATTGATTTTTTACTCATGGTTAAAGTCCTCTCAAGTTGTAAGTCGCAAATCCTGTAAAAAAACTAAAAACTAAACCTGTTCCACCTTTTCGCAGAAAGTATCAACGTCGGACACCCAGCCAAAAAAGGTTTCAATGTTGTAAAGCGACGCGGCTTGAATGGCATCCGATCCCGCCTGATGAGTCGCGTCAGCCAATACGATGCCGAAGTACTCCAAAAAGAAGCCATCTCGCAACGTGGATTCGACACAAACATTGGTTGCTATGCCGGTGAATACGAGGTTTTTAATCCCTCGACTTCGTAACATGCTGTCTAGGTTTGTGTTGTAAAAACCGCTATAGCGCGTTTTAGGAATGACAATATCGCCAGCTTGCGGAGCCAGTTCATCAACCAGCTCGTAATCCCATGTCCCTTTTGCTAATAGCGTTCCCATGAGTTCAGGTTGCTTGCGCATGGTCTTGAGTGCGTTGGATTTATACCAATTCGGTGACCCCGGCCCACCCGCTTCGGTATATTGAGGGTCCCAACCGTTTTGAAAATACACAACGGGCATATTGGCCTTCCTTGCGACATTCAAAACCTTGGCGGTTTGCTCAATGACCGGCCCCGTACTTGAGATATCGAAGCCCGCTTTGTCTAAATAGCCGTTTTTTGTCGCGTAGGCATTTTGCATATCGACAACGATAATCGCCGTTTCAGAGAGATCGATGGCTAACGGTTCAGGCTTAGCGGGTAAGACGATTTCATTAGGCTTGCTGCCATCACAGTAACCCGCCACAGTGAATTCACTGACTGTTTCACTCGTGCTCGTACTCATACTCTAAACCGCCGCAGAATGATTAATATGTTGGCGAGATTTCATAAGTGGCTGGATCTTCTTACCGTAGTCGTCCATACCTTGAATAAAGTCGTCAAACGTTAATAACACACCGCCGCATCCCGGTACCGTTGCGATTTCATCGAGCATTGCTGCTACTTTTTCGTAAGACCCCACTAAAGTTCCCATATTGAAGTTCACAACCGATGTTGGGTCCGTCATGTCACGAACGTTGGTATCTTTACCAGATTTTTTGTCGGCTGCGCCCTGTTGTGTCATCCAGTCGGTCGCACCAAAGTCCTGCCCTTCTTTATACAGCTCCCACTTTGCCATTGCTTTCTCGTCTGTTTCGTCTGCAATAACCATCATCAGCACGGCGGAATCCACTTCTCGTTCCGCTTTCTCAGCGGCTTCTTGCAAACGCGCTGCCGTTGGCGCAAACGCGGTTGGCGTGTTTACCCCTTTACCGAAACAGAAGTTATAGTTGCCGTGCTTCGCCGTAAACGCCATACCAGACGCACTTTGCCCTGCACATATAATTGGAATTTCACGAGAAGGTTTGGGGAGCATGCGGCAGTCGTCCATTTGAAAGAACTCGCCTTTAAAATCGCTCTTTCCTGTCGCCCAAAGTTCTTTCACGACTTTGATGTATTCGTCTAGATAGTCATAACGGCTTGCGAAGTACTCGTCACCCGGCCACATTCCCATCTGAGAATATTCAGGGCGCTGCCAACCCGTCACTAAGTTAACACCAAAGCGGCCATTTGAGATTGAGTCGATCGTGGTCGCCATTCGCGCCATAATAGCCGGTGGTAAGACCAAGGTTGCTGCCGTCGCATAGAGTTGAATTTTACTTGTTACCGCAGCAAGACCCGCCATCAGTGTGAAGGATTCTAGGTTGTAATCCCAAAACTCGGTCTCACCTCCAAAACCTCGGAGCTTAATCATGGACAGTGCGAAATCCATGCCGTACTCCTCCGCTTTTACGACGATCTCTTTATTTAGATCGAAGCTCGGTTTGTACTGCGGTGATGTTTTAGAAATCAACCAGCCATTGTTACCAATCGGAATAAATACACCTACGTCCATAATCGCCTCTCTTATCTTGCTGTCTTTTTATTTAACTGCTTTTATTCAATTGCTTTTACTCATAGATACCTCTGTCTTAGCATCATGCATGCCAAAAAAAATTAACCTTTATTTTCAATAAGTTAACTAATTAAAATTTTCTAATTTAGACCAAATGGTCTAATCTGGATCAATAAGTCAGGATTATTGCTCGAATTTTGTGCAGGTACGATTTTGCGCAAACGGCAGGTTTAAAAAGAATGTGCGTCAAAAGGCTTTAGGCACAAAGAGCAGTGTTCACACCTTCCCTAAATAAAAGTGGAATTATGGATAAAAGTACGTGTACCTTTTACAATGAAAGAAGCCTTTTTCTGAATAGAGAAATGAAAAAAGAAACAACCTTCTCTGTTTAGGACGCTTTATAACCATTGAAGTAAGCAGTATGTCATCAGATAACGTCACACCCGACACAGAAAAAGAGAAATCGCCACGCACGTATAGCGCAAGCACACAAAGAAGACGATCTGCAGCGAAGCAAGACAAGCAGAATAAAATTATGGAAGCGGCGTTGGAGCTCTTTTCACGCAGCGGATTGGGTGGCACCAGTATTGATCAAGTAGCAGAACTTGCCGATGTATCCAAAAGTAATTTGCTCTACCACTTTAACAGTAAAGAGCAGCTTTATATTGAAGTTATTAAACACGTATTGGATGTGTGGGTGACGCCATTAGAAGGCTTTTCTGAAGACCAAGATCCAATAGAAGCTATTTCAGGATATATCAAAGTCAAACTTGAAATGTCTCGCGATAACCCCGAAGAATCTCGCCTTTTTTGCATGGAAGTCGTTCATGGCGCACCTCTGCTCTCCTCAGAATTAAAAAAACCATTGCATGATCTAGTTGAAGCGAAAGCCGCTGTCATTCACGCTTGGATCAAAGCGGGAAAAATGCAGAAAGTAGACCCCTATCACCTGTTATTTACAATTTGGGCCACCACTCAGCACTACGCTGACTTTGCAGTGCAGATAGAAGCCATAACAGGGAGAAATCTAAACAATAAGGCGTTTTTTAACGAGACACTCGCAACCTTATATCAGCTGATTTTGAAAGGAATAGAAATAACGGATCGTGAATAAATGACCAAAGTTAAACGCCGATTTATAATCAAAAGGATAAATCGCCGTTTAACTTAAATAACGAGGGACTTAAGGAAGATTAGTTGAAATGCAATAAAACAGCGTTAAAAGCCACGGCTGTTTAATACACGGGAAATCCAACCCGTTGCTTTTACTTCTACCGCACTTAATACAGAAAGCCCTAATCGTTCTGCAACCGACTTTGGCTCGCTGTACTCTACTTTGAATACATTAGCATTGTCATACTGATCAACAATGTAGGTGTCACTGGTTTTCACTTCGTCGATTAACTTGTTTTCAACCGCTTGGCTACCGTACCAAGTCTCGCCCGTCGCAACTGATTCAATGTCCAAGACAGCACGCTGAGACGCGACAAAATCTTTAAACAACACATGAGTATCTTCCAAATCTTGTTTGAATTTTTCACGCCCTTCGTCGGTGTTTTCACCAATAACCGTCAATGTACGTTTAAATTTACCTGCTGTGTGCAGTTCGACATCGATGTTGTTTTTATCAAGTAAACGATGGATATTTGGGATTTGCGCGACAACGCCAATGGAGCCCAAAATCGCAAACGGGGCAGCGATGATTTTATCAGCGACACAGGCCATCATATAACCACCACTGGCCGCGACTTTATCGACACAAATGGTTAGAGACACACCAGCGTCTTTAATACGTTGCAACTGAGACGCTGCAAGACCATAGCTGTGCACCATTCCGCCGCCGCTCTCTAAACGAACGACCACTTCGTCGTCTTTTGTTGCCACCGCTAAGATTGCCGTAATTTCTCGACGCATAGATTCCACGGCAGACGCTTTGATATCGCCATCAAAATCCAAGACAAACACTTTTTTCTTATCCGTCGCGGGTGACTTCTTCTCTTTTTTCTGTTCATTCTTACGCGCTTTTGCCTTCGCTTTTAGCGCTTTTTTATTAAGCAAAGCGTTTTCCATCAACGACTTCGCCTTATCGTATCCGTCATTAAGTTTGTTGATACTTAATCCAGAGTTTTTTTTGCTCTTTCCCGCCGTCAACAACACTAAAACCAACGCAAATAAAACGATGACCGTTAGGATGCGGACAAGAAAGCCTGCATATTCCGTCAAAAATTCCAAAGTAACCCCCGGCAATATCTAAAATTATTCGTGTTTATATGGGGATAGATTGACCAATAACAATGACATAGACAAAGATTTCATAGCATGCTTCTACGTATTCCCCTATCATCTAGCTCGAAAAATGATCGATAACAATAAAAATCAGATAACAACCAAGGAGTAAATGAATGAAGTCAGCGTTTGCCCAGTCGTTTGGCAATAATTTCCTCGGCGCTTCGCCACTTTGGTACAAGCAAATCATAATCGTTTTTTTGATCGCAAACCCTATTATTTTAAATGCGTTTGGCCCTTTTATAACGGGCTGGTTGCTGATCATAGAATTTATCTTTACGCTCGCGATGGCGTTAAAATGCTATCCGCTTCAGCCCGGTGGTCTGATCGCACTCGAAGCCATTATGCTGAACCTAACGACGACCGACGGTGTCTACAACGAAGTCATCCATAACATCGATGTGATTCTACTTCTTATGTTTATGGTCGCCGGCATTTACTTTATGAAAGACATGCTGCTGTTTATTTTTAATAAACTGCTCGTACGGATCAAATCCAAAACCGCTATATCGCTCGTTTTTAGCTTAACCGCTGCTATCCTTTCCGCCTTTTTAGATGCGTTAACCGTTACCGCTGTTCTTATCAGTGTGAGCGTTGGTTTCTACTCGGTGTATCACAAGGTGGCATCCGGCCAGCCAAGTGGCGGGAACGCATCAGGCAGCACGGACGACAGTGATATTTTGGAAGTCAATAAGGAAGATCTCGCTGAATTTCGCGCGTTCCTAAGAAGCCTACTAATGCACGGTGCGGTTGGTACGGCATTAGGAGGCGTGGCAACGATGGTGGGCGAGCCTCAAAACCTGATCATCGCAAAAGTGGCAGGTTGGGACTTTATCGAATTCTTTTTACACATTGCCCCTATTTCGCTCCCCGTCCTTGTATCAGGGTTGTGTACCGTCATTTTGTTAGAAAAGACAGGTTGGTTTGGGTACGGCGCCAAGCTACCGGAAAACGTTCGAAATATTTTGAAAAATTTCTCAAAAGAAGAGAAATCAAAATACACGGCAAAACGTAAAGCAACGATCGTTGTTCAAGGCATCGTTGCGGTTATTTTGGTGCTGTCATTGGCATTTCACGTCGCGGAAGTGGGTCTTGTCGGCTTAATGGTCATTGTCTTACTCACGGCCTTCAATGGCGTCACCGATGAGCACCAAATTGGTCACGCGTTCGAAGAAGCTCTTCCTTTTACAGCCTTGCTGGTGGTGTTCTTTACGGTGGTCTCGGTTATTCACGCTCAGCATCTGTTTGAACCCATTATCGCTTACGTGCTTGCTCTGCCGACTCACAGTCAGCCAATCATGTTTTTTATCGCCAACGGTGTGTTATCAGCAATTAGCGACAACGTTTTCGTTGCTACCGTTTACATTGGGGAAATAAAAGAGGCCTTGGAGGCTGGAGCAATCTCACGTGAGCAGTTTGAAATCCTAGCGGTCGCCGTCAACACAGGGACAAATCTACCCAGTGTCGCGACGCCTAATGGTCAAGCAGCGTTCTTGTTCCTGCTGACGTCTGCCATTGCGCCGCTAGTACGCTTGTCTTATGGAAAAATGGTTTGGATGGCATTGCCATATACCATCGTATTGAGCATTGTTGGTGGCATCTGTGTCATCAACTTTTTGTAAATACTTACGTTCGTACAATGAGTTCAGACACGTAGTTCAAACAAGCAGTTCATATAAGCACTCAATACATGCTTTGAGAAACGCTAAAAAGCCCGAGTAGATAGTCTCTACTCGGGCTTTTCTATATCTGTCAGTCTAGCCTTTTACCACGTGCTTTAATCTCAAAAGCACTTTGATCTAAAAAGCGCTTCAATCACAGACACATCAACTGGAGGTGACACCAGCTAGCTTACTGCCACTCTCAGCTTCCTGAGTTTTGGGTTCTTCGGCCGCTCCGTTTTCCGGCATAACATCAGGGTCGATCAACCTAGCATTACGAAGAGATTTAAACCCAGCGGCCATTAGCACAGTCACACTTGCACAGCCTAAACCGAGTGTCGTTAAGCTGGTAAGAGGAGCAAGTATTTTTCCAAGCGCACCAATTCCCATAGCGCCAGCAGAATCGCCAACCACATCTTGAGCCGTCCAGAAACTGCCCATTCGACCTAGCATTTGATCCGGTGTATGACCTTGTACAATCGAATACTGTAATAAACTGCCGATGGAACCAAAGTAACCGAACATTCCCAAAATGAGTAAAGTCGGAACTAAGTGACTCATTAGACCCAACGAAGCGACACACATGAAGGCTAAAAAGGCCGTTGTCAGCATAACGACACCGGGTTTATTGACAGATCGAACCCAGCCACTTGTCAGTGCTCCGAACGTCGAACCTACGGGAACCGCGGCATACATCAAGCCAACTTCAAACGCCCCACCACCAAACGCGGTCAGTGCAAGCGCTGGGAAAAGAACCCTGATAGAAGTAGTAACGGCTTCTAACGTGCCAAGCGCAACGACACTCCGAATCACTTTGTGATGAAAGACAAAACTGAAACCACCGATCATGGATTTAATTGGGTGATCTTCAGTGGGCTTTTCAGTCGGTTTCATACTCGGTAAGAACACCAGTGAAAGCAGTGTACACAAGGTGCCTGCTGCTGCCAATCCATAGTTCCACGTTACTCCGAGCGACACAATAACCACACCCGCAAGTGCCGGTGAAACCACAGATCCAATACGTACAATGAGCATACTAAGCGCACCTGCCGTCGGTACATTCTCGCGCCCCACCAAATGAGGAATGGAGGCGAGCAAGGCCGTCATGCCAATCGCGCTGAAAAAACCATCCCAAAGAGAGATCGCATACACCGCCCAGACGGATGACGCAGAAAGGTAGCTGTTCAAAGCCAGCAACACAAAACCAATACCACATATAAATCGAGAGAAAAGAATCAACTTTCGACGGTCATATCGATCCGCCATTACCCCCCCTAACATTAAGCCGACGAACATACCAAAGCCATCGAGCGCGACGGCAAAACCCACTTGTAAACTGGATCCCGTCAGTTCATAGATTTGTATCGGTACCGCCACGTTGAGCATTCCAATACCAAGCACAGACATAAGTCGCGCGATAAAAATAGCCCGAAAGTTTTTATTAGTTTTTAATAAGCTGAAATCCAGCATTATGTTTGATTTAGACATGTTTCATCCAACTGGTTATGCGTCGAGCGCGTTTACTATTTGATTCATTAAAGGTCCCAGCTCCGCCAACGCATCAGGGGACATGATGTCTTCATGAGGGTAATCGAAATGGTGCTTTTCTAATGTATCGACAAACGGCGCCCACGTTGCGTCGATGTCCATTCCCTCGGGTACCGTTCGATCAGCGACAAACAACACCGCTTTGCCATTGAACCTAGGCGTTGTCGCCTGCGATAGATGACGAATTGAGTCCGCGTAGTTTGCAACGATGTCGTCAAACATCACGTCTTTTTCTTGCGTTTCCGCGTCGTTCATAAACTGCGCTTTTTCTCGCTCAACTTCCTGTTGTGCTTCTTCGTCTGTCGGACCGCTCCAATCTTGATCATCTGGCGGATAAGTATCCAACAAGCCAAGGAAACTGACCTCTTCCCCCATACTTTGCAATCGCACCGCTAAGCCGTGAGCAATCACACCTCCTAACGAGTAACCCATCAATCGATAAGGCCCTGCTGCTTGCTGAGATCGAAGTTGTTGGAGGTGTTGCTCTATCATGCCATCTAAGTTCGCCTGCGCCGCTATCGGGCCGTCAGGGCGCGGTGATTGAAGTCCAATAAGGGGGCTTTCGCCTTCAAGGTAGCGGCTAAGTCCAGTGTATTGCCACGCAAAGCCTGATGCTGGGTGGACACAGAATATTGGCGTAGATTTGCCCTGACGAATAGGAAGAACCAGCCCAAACCCCGCTAAGTCTCGGTTATTAGCCAATTTTTCATCTGACAAAACCTTGGCTAATTTCTCTATCGTGGGGGAGACCATAACTTGACCAACAGACACGGTCAGTTGCCACTGTTTTCGAAGCTCTGAGACTAACCTAACCGCCAGTAGAGAATGTCCTCCTAAGGCAAAGAAGTCATCGTCTGCATACACATGATCCGTCTCAAGGACTTGAGCGAACGTCGTCGCCATTTTGGTTTCTATACCTGGTCGGGGCTCTCGACCTACCGTTACATTGGTTTCACTTGGTACTGGCAAAGCCTTGCGATCTAACTTGCCATTTGCGCTCAATGGCAATGCATCCAATGGAATAATAACGGCAGGTACCATGTGCGACGGCAAGGTTTCAACGAGATGCTTACTAATGTCCACCGTATCAAGTGACAAGCCCACATCGGAAACCACATAGCCAATCAATTGCCGAGTATCTCCTCCGACCATACCGGCTGATTGTCCCCAGGTCTTCGCGACCACTGCGCACTGATCAACGCCGTCAACGGCACTCAGTACACGTTCAATTTCGCCAAGTTCAATGCGTTGCCCACGAATTTTAAGTTGGTCATCACTTCGGCCAAGGTATTCGACAGCACCATCCTCCAACCAGCGTACAACATCCCCCGTGCGATACATTCGCTCGCCATTTCCGAATGGGTCAGCCACAAATCTCGTTGCGGTAAGATCAAATCGATTCCAATACCCTGTCGCCAACTGTACGCCGCATAGATAGAGCTCACCCGGAACGCCTACCGGCACGGGGCGAAGATAGTTGTCCAATATGCGAAGTTGGGTATTCCAGACTGGCTTACCGATCGGGACAGAAACGCCCGACACTTGTTCAAGATCCGCCCCAAATGCTGGGTGATAAGTCACGTCTACCGCCGCTTCAGTTGGACCATAAAGATTATGCAATGGCGTATTGAAGACAGATTCAAATGCCACAGACAGCTCTTTGGATAACGCCTCACCGCTGCAAAACACTTGGCGCAAACTAGGACAAACAGAACGGCCGTTTACCTGCGTTTCGTGTTGTGCCGTTGGCGTTGCAGTCATGCTGTCACTGACAAAAGCCGCCAGCATGGAAGGAACAAAATGCAAGGTGGTGATGTGGTGCTTGTCCACCAGCTGTCGCAGCCATTGCGGGTCACGATGCGCTTCCGGCGGTGCCATCATCAGTTTGGCTCCGACCATGGCAGACCAGAAAAATTCCCAAACGGATACGTCAAAGCTGCACGGTGTCTTTTGTAGTACAGTATCACGCTCATCCATTGGGTAAGCGTCTTGCATCCACAAAATACGATTGACGATCGCATAATGAGACACCAACACCCCTTTCGGTCTTCCAGTTGAACCAGACGTATAGAGCAAATAAGCCGCGTCAGTGGGTAATAACCGAGGGGCGTTCCACTGATTTTTAATAAGTAACTTTAGACTACTGTCTATGTCGATTAGACGCTCATATAAAACAACAGTCGCCTGACTATTAAAACGGCTCGCCTCGTCGGGCAAGGTGATCAATGCTTTGGGCGAGGCGTCACTCAGCATGTAGTTCAAGCGATCGTCTGGGTACCCTGTATCAAGCGGCAAGTAAGCAGCCCCAACTTCTATCGTTGCCCACAGCGCAATCGTTAGACGAACGGATCTAGGTAAGGCGACCGCCACGATGTCCCCAGGCTGAACGCCGATAAGCTGTAGCTGATGCGCCAAGGCAATCACCTGCTCACGAGCTTGGCAGTAGGTCAAAGATATATCGCTATCGACTAAGCAAATTTCGTCAGGTGTTCTGGCTGCCTGATGCTGCATTTGATGTCGTAGGGTTGACGGCTCTAAAGCATAAGTGGTGTCGTTTATCTGGGCAATTAGCGACTTTTCATGCTCTGTTTGCAGATTCAATCTCGCAATCGTATCGTCGCGCAACCAATTCGATAAAGACTGCGACTCGCACTTAACTTGAGACTGAACATCAGGCTGAATTTTAGACGAGGCTTGAAAGTCAGAAACGGCATTGACGACTGAACTGTCAATCATTCGATTCAGCAGCAATTCAAAACGCGCCATGATGGTTTGAATACTTTGTTCATCACCACGATATTCGAACAAGAGCTCAAGCTCGTTACTCGGTAATGCTAAGATGGTTAACGGGTAGTGAGTATAACCTCGGTTTTTAACCTCAGTAAGTTGTACTCCATGAAACGATTGTCCACTCAGACCATCTTGATCTGGGAAGTTCTCAACAACCAACAAGGTATCGAAGACATTCCCACTCGCTTGGTTCGTAGGCTGTATGAGGCGTTGGATCTCAGCCAACCCGAGCCCATCGTGCTCAAGTAATTGAACTTGATCATTTTGCACGTTTTGAGCTTGTTCCCAAAGTGTCACATCGGGCGATAGTGTCACACGTACTGGCACAGTATTACTAAACAACCCAATATGCTCGACCACCCCCTCGACTGAATTAAAGCGCCCTGATATTGGCGTTCCGAATACCAGATCAAATTTACCCGTCATTGCACTTAACACATTGGCCCAGATCGTTTGCAATACAGAATTAAGCGTAAGTCCACGACGTTGATACGCTTGAATTAAGGACTGAAACATCGCCTCATCGAGACAAAGAGAGTAAGTTCTAACCTGATCGGCAGGCGGCTGTTCGCCAAAAACCAATGTTGGAGTGACGCCATCAAGAGCGGCTTTCCATGCAGCTTGCATTTCTTGTTTGTCACGCGCCACCATACTCGAAACGACTTGATGGTATGGCACGCTGGTGGGCGTTAGCGCCTGTCGCTCATCGCCATAGGCGACCATCAAGTCATTTAACATGATCGGGGTTGACCAACCGT